>WQTL01000231.1 GCA_009786275.1 Bacillota bacterium
TCCACCAGGGAGTCGTAGTTCACCTTCGCCTGCGCGTAGAAGGCCCACATGTCCTGCCAGCCGGTGAACCCGCCGTAGTTATACGGCCTGGGGTCGAAGTTATCGGCCACGCCGTTTTTGAAAACATCGTGCGGCGCGGTGACGTAGTGGCCGTCGGCGGCGTTGTAGAAGAACGACGGGGCTACGCTGAGCAGCGCGGTCATGCGCGCCTCCAGGGCCGGGCGGTAGACGGTATCGCCCCAGCTGAAGCTGCGCAGGCCGAAGTGCGCCAGCACGGCGGCGTTGGCGGCGTTGGAGAGCGCGGCCGCGCCCGTGTTGCCCACGGCGGTGGGGAACGTGGCCCCCAGCGCGGGCTTGGCGGTGTTGTCGTAGGCGGCGGCCATCTGCACCAGCTCGCCGTAGGAGAACTGCGTCACCCAGGCGTTGATGTCCGCGATGGTCTCCTCCGGGTCGGGGAGATTGTCGCGCCACAGCCGCAGGGCGTGGGTGTTCAGGCTGGTCTGCTTCTCGGTGGCGGCCAGATAGGAGGTGGGAAACCCGTCCGCGGTCCTGTCCGCCGTGATTTCGTTGCCCTCCAGCAGCTTCGGCGCGTCGGCCAGCCTGTGCCAGAAGCCGCGGTACTGCAGCGTGGGCATCAATGTTCCGCTGAACGTAAACGACCAGGTGTTGTCGGTCCCCCCCGTGTACGCGACCTCGTGGTTATAATAGATGGCGCGGGCGGTGGTCAGCGGGAGGGCGGTGGAATCCGCCACGTCGTCGAGGTCGGTGCTCAGCGTCTGCACTGCCTCCAGGGGCGAGCGCAGCACGGCGAAGCCGCCGGGGGATTGCCTCCAGCCGAAGCCCCATTTGCCGTTGCCGCCCGCGGCGAGCGCGTGGTTGCAATAACAGCTGGCAACGGGCTTGCTGAGGAGGTCGTAAGTGCCCGTGACCGTATTTGTGACGTTGTTGCTCTCCGCGAATCTGCCGGAAAAGCAGTCCAGGATCGACGCGTACCCAACCTTGCCTTCAATTGTCCGCCTGAGCTGCGGCGCGGTGTAATTGTCCTGCGGCTGCGAAGTCGGGACCGCGGCAGGCGTCTTCCAGTCCAAGCCCGAGACCACGCCCAAAGTGGTTTTGGTCGCCACGCCGTTGGTGTTGTTGTTGGGCCAGCTGCTGAAGCCGAAGTCGGTGCGGTCGCTGTAGAGCGCCGCCGCCACACTGTGGTAAGCCCCCAGGGCGTCCCACACCTTCTGCCCGCCGGTGGAGACCACCCATGAGCCGTTGCTGGCGTTGGAGGCGGCAATATAGGCGTTCAGGCCCGGCATGCCGTCTGAAGAGGTGCCGCCGCCGGTCTTGTTGCTGGTATCGTAGACCGCGCCCCGGACGTTGTTGCGCACGGTTATGGTGGCGGAGCCGATGGCCGCCAGCTTTTCGGCCAGGTCGTCGTACTGCCCCTGTGTCGGCGCCGCCGAAGCCCGGATCAGCGGCAGGGCGGAGTACAAGAGCAGGCAGCTGAGCAGCAAGCACAAAGCCCGTTTGTAAATGGTGGTTCTGGTTTTCATGATGTATGTCCCCTTTGTTTATTTGATACGCGAAAGCGTTGGCGGTATTTTGAAAGACACCGCTCCCCTGATAAACAATACCACACTTTTAGGCGTTATGTCAAATGATATCTGTATTTCGGCGAGATTTTGTGTAACATTTTCAAACATTGCCACTAAATGTGAACATTCTGTTAAAAATTACCATAAATTACCCCGGGCACGGCAAAGCCATGCCCGGGTGCGGGGGGCGTATTTCCGTTGTTGTTATTCCATCGTGACCCACATGGCTGGGCGCACGCCGCGGTTGGTGTAGTCCACCCCGGTGCCGGCGTAACCGAGCGCGCCGTCGCTGCCCACGGTGGCGGCCAAAATGGGCTCCAGCCCGGGCGAGCGCAGCCACCAATACCTGGCCGCGCCGTTTTCCCGGGCCACGCGCGCGTCGTCGCCGGGGAAATAGAGCTTCGCCTGCGCCAGCGAAAGCAGGAAGATATGGTCCTTGGTGCCGCTGCCGCCCGCCGTGCCGTAATCCGCGCTTTCGCTGTTGATCACCGCCGTTTCCGCGATGCGCGCGCGGTCGGCCTCACCGAAGCTCTTGTAGAAGCTGCCGTTGAGGTACAGCCGCAGGGTGCAGCTTTCCCAACTGGTGTCCGTCAGGGCCTCGTTGTAGGGGCGCATCTCGAGGATGTCCTTGAGCAGCAGCAGCGCCTTGCCGTCACGCTCCTCCAGCACCAGCCATTCGCGCCCGCCGAACCGCAGCGTCTGCGCCGAGCGGGATGCGATCACCCGGGCCTGCAGCGCGTCCTTGCGCGCCTGCGCGGCCCTGTACTTCACCGCGTCCCAGCGCTCGTCCAGGCGGTCCAGGGCATCGTAGGCCCCGGCGGTATCCCCTTTGTCCTCCAGGGAATCCGCCTTGGAAAATTTAACCATCGGCACGGCCACAAAGACGGCCAGCGCGGCGATGGCCGCGGCGGCGGCCAGGGCAATCCCCCCGACGACAGCCGCGCGTTTCCGGGAACTCTTTTTCATTTTAACATCGCTCCTTTTTTTGAATTGAGGCAAAACCAAAGACGATGTGATTATTATAGCACATTTTCAGCCAAAAATCAAGCAGAAACTTGCCACAGGCTGCCGGCGCCCCTCCCTCATATCGCTTACGCCGGAGACTTCGCGATGCCGACGCACACCTTGCCGTGTTCGTTCAGCGCGGTGAAGCAGATTAAGCCCGCGTCCGGGCTGAACTGCGGGTGCGGGTGGCAGGGGTGCTTCCAGGTCGACTTCGCCCGCGCGACAGGGGTTTCGCTGCCGCGCTCCAGGTCCACGCAGACGACCTCGCTGACGTCGCCGGGGGACAGGGTTTCCCAGTCGGGGTGGGTGTCGGCGACCAGCTTCTTCCCGTCCGCCGATACGCCCACATGCCAGTAGCGGAACCCAGACGCCACCAACTTGATTTCGCGGGTCGCGAGCTCCACATAGCAGATGCCCTTCGGCTGCGTCAGGGAGACCGGGTATTTCACGAAATACATGCCCTTGCCGTCCGGGGCCCACATCTCGTGGCCGAAGCAGTCGGCCAGGTCGCCGTCCGGGGTCAGGCGCTGCCTGGCGATGCACCTGGCGGTTCCGTCCCTGCCGTCCGCCACCCACAGCCGGTTGGAGATGTACTCGGTGTCGCCCTCGTGGGCGAAAAACATGAGGTTCGGGTCCGCGGGGCAGATCATCACGTGGTCGGCGGTGGGATAGGGCGCCCGGAAGCGCTTCCGGCAGATCTCGCGGCAATCCCCGGTATGCGTGTCGCACACCAGGAGAATCGCGGTTCCGTCCGGCGGGGTCGCCCGCAGGCCCACATAGCGCCCGTCGTTCGTGACATGCGCGTAGGCGAGGGGGAAGCCGTCGCCATGCCGCCACACCTCGCTTACCGCGCCGCTATCGATGTCGCCCACGAACAGGGACGGGCCCTTCGTGTAGTAGAACCGCCCGCCGTTCACCACAGGGAAGCCCGCGCCCTCGCACAGCACCCGCTCCGCGCCCGTATCGATGTCATACAGCACGTGCGCGTGCGGCGCGCCGCCGCCCTCCCATTTCGCCAGGACAAGGCGGCGGTTGTCAACCCATTTGTTGAAGGTGTAGTAGCCCGCGTCATAGTTGCAGTCCGCGCCGCCGATGTATTTTATCTGATCCACGCTGTGCGCCCCTTTCTGCCGTTTCCTATAGAGTATAGCATGCTTTGGGAGATGGCACAAGGTGTTTTTTCTGCCGCAAAAAAACAGCTTGTGCCATCTCCCAAAGCATGCTATACTCTACAGGCGGGCACAACAATCAGTAGACGGAAGGTGAACCCATTGCATCGGCCGAACCACGAACGCAAGGACTATGCCGCCATGGGCAGCTGGGAGCTGTATGCCGCGGCGCTGGACATCGAATACCGGCAGCTCCTCGACGAGGGCCGCGGCGTCGCGGGCTACAAAGCTCTCGTGGAGGAGATCGCGGCGCTGCCGCCCACCCCGGCGAAGGACGCCCTGGCGGACGCGGCGGCGGACCTGCTGTTTGAGGCGCCCGCGCGCCCGGACTATCCTTATGAGGAGCCCTCGGATCTGCCGGGCATCTTGGCGGCGCGCGCGCCGTTTGAAGGGCCGGCGCTCTCCCCCGCGCGGCCGGACGAGGAGAAAATCCGGGGCGCGTGGCTGGGGCGCGTCGCGGGCTGCCT
>WQTL01000232.1 GCA_009786275.1 Bacillota bacterium
GAGCCGCCGAGATAGCGGCGGCTTGCCTGCCGGGGGAACCAACCTCGAAGCGGACCCGACTAATATACATCGTTATGCCAAGTAACCCAAGGGCTTCAGGTGGCTGCATCTTTTTTAAGCAACCATTTTGTAATGGTACTCCGAAAAAGATGCAAGCGGATTGTATTCGATCTACTCGCCCACACCAGAGTTGCCCAGCGCTTGAACAGCCATCGCGTAAATATCCGCATACCAAGTGTTACTGGAAGCAAGTCTTTTTCGAAATTTAGCAGCCTCCTATACCCTGAACAGCAGCGACTCCTATACGTTTGCCAAAACTGCATCAGCCCCACAAAGGTTCGCTGCCGCCAGGTCGCAAGGGTACGACCCGATTTTCCGTCGCTTCCCTTTGATGTCCTTGTATGTGACCTCATACCTGGTTGCCTCATGCAGATTTACGCATTCGGCAACTCCGGTCACATCGAGTTCTTCGAATTTATTTCCCGCCAGGCAGATTAAGCCGCATTCGGGTTCCGTATGGACAGGGTGATAGAATCGTTCAATCGTTACATTCCTGCAACGGCACTCATTGAGCGGCTTTTTCTTCTTGTAGAACTGGACGCTCAGCTCCCTGAGCACTTTGGTCCGATACGAGCGATTGTTGATATGCAGTTTGAAGCAAAATTCATGCTCTTGTGAACCCCTGTGCTTTTCGGCGAAATCAACGACATCGATATATATCTGCCCGTAGTTTTCGTTTGCGTATCTCAGGAACCAGCCGAGAACGGTACCCATCAATGTGCCGAATAAGGAGCCCGCGACAGTAATCACCTGTGGCATGTAGTTGGTGAACAAGTTTTTCATTTCATGTCACCTACATTTCCGTAAGCGTTTCGCTGAAAAACGCATTGCTTTCATCCCTGAGCTTGCGCGCCTGAGCGAGCAAATGCTTTAGCTCTCTCTCTCGCTCGGCTTTTCGCTCCTCATCCTCATAACGCCAAGTGGATTTTCGTTTTTTCTCCAGCACCGCGATATAGCTCTTCAGCATTCTGCGGAAGGGCCTTTGTATAAACTCAGCACCGTCTCCGTCGTTGCAGAAATTCCTCCTGAACGCATCCATTGAGCCATCCGATTTTTTCTGATAGAACGCAATGTTCTCTTTGATGATCTCATAGACGCTTTCAAGGAAATAGAGTACGACCCTCTCTTTTTCCTTACGATATTTATCGCGCATCTCCGCCGCTTTTTCTTTCTCCATCGGCGCTGTAATGGCAATTTGGTAAAGGTACTCAAACTCGCAAATCAGGTATTTCAGGTAATATGCCCCGTTCGAGCTTGACAGCAGGGTTGCGTCGTCCACCGTGACCTGATGCCACTCTGTCTTTGCTTCGGCGCGCTTTTCGCCGTCTTTAAAGGAATAGATCATCTTCGCGTGTATCAGTCGCTTTGTGGCAATCGCAATGAATGTCGGGTCAAAGAATGACGATAGCACATTTGTGAGCGTAGCATAGGACACTTTTTTGTCCGCATGGAAATTGATGAACTGTAGAATCCTGATGTACAGCATGAAGTGCTGCTCCATCACCACTTCGTTGTAGTCCCAATCATAAGCCTCGAACAAGTTGAAAATAAGCAGCGACGGGAACCGTCTGAACTCCCCGTCAAAGTGCTTGTTGCCGGGATGATAATCATAGCAGCCGCGGATCACCATTTCCACATAATCGAATACGGAAAAGTGGACGTCAGCAAGTTCGTGGTGCGCCTCATGCGTCAGGGGGTAAAAACCGCCTTTCTCCAGCGTCTCGCTGAAAAAGGCGAGGAAGGCCCTGACGTTGGAGTTAACGATTTCGTTGTGGAAGCGCTCACTGGTGTCCAGGCGCTCGATGATTTCGTTCCTGCTCCATTCGTTATCGATGAAATGATCCACTACGCTTGCGATATAGTCCGCTACGGCCTGCGGTGAATTCAGGTCCGTTTTTTCCTGATCGACAATGCTGGGCACTTTGATGTGCCAATCCTGATTTTCTTTGTCCATTTCCCCGTCCAGTTCCTCAGCCGCTTTGAACAACGAGCAGCGTAGCACTTCTTTGCATATTCTAACGATATTGGGCAGAGGAAACACGATGCGCTCACCTGGATCACGCTTTTCACGGAGCGGCGCTTCGGGTCTAACGATGATGAATATACGATAATAGCGTTGCATGTTTTCTCTTTCGACAAAGCGAAGTAGCTTGCTGCAGGCGTCGCAGGCAGCAGTGAAGATAAACAGCTGCGATTCCATGGGGAGCAGGTCGACGTTGTCAAACAGGATAATCAGCGGCATTCCTTCTTTTGCGTATACGCACTCACACAGATATTTGACGGGAAACAGATGCGCATTATCGGTCTCGCGCGTTTCAGTATGTGAGCCGCAGAAGTCACCGAATTTCCTGTCGAAGTCACGAAAGACATCCGCTCCCAGATATCGTATTTCGTCCATCGCGTTGTCTCGCAAAAAATCCAGGCACAGTTTTCGATAATATTCTAGAGAACGGTTGGGCTGCACATCCTCGAAGTCCATGAGCAGCCGGTGATATGTTTTGCCGCCAAAAAGCTCTTTTATGCCCTCCCGAAAGAACAACGTTTTACCGGTGCCGGCGCGGCCGGTCACATAGTTGACGCTGCCATCCGGTTTGTTCTTTATGATGCTATGTATGCTCTTGACAAACTTCCTGTAGCTTTTCGCTTTTTCTTCCTCGTAGGGATAATACTCCTCGGCAAAGCAGGGATACTCGCCTCGCTTCATCATATTGCTTGCCTTGCTGAGTAAATCGGCAAGCAACTGGTCGAGATAAATTTCACTGTGCCGAGGTCCCATGCCGAATCTCTTGTCATGAATGCGTTCGTAATTTCCCATTGCGGTAACCCTCCTCAAACAGCTACTATTTCCATAGATTACCGCTTTAGTATAGCACAGTGGTTTGCTGAAAACAACCCCTTTTCACCCGTTTTGTGAAATAATTTTACGATCCGCCTGTATGCAGACAGGCATAGCTTGAATTAGCTTTCCATCAAGCAGTTTCCCATTCGCTTTCTTGCTCCGCTTAACGCCATCTTCACCCCACGTACCCCACTGTTTAAAGAAAAATGCTGCTCCCTGCGCTTCGGTTTGCTTTTGTATAGAGCGAACCCATTCGGGCTTCATTGGCCGTGCCTGCGAACCGCTTTCGCCGCCGACAATTATCCAATCAATATTAGTTAAGTCCAGTTCTCCAAGATCATCAACAAGCGGCTCGCACGATAAAAATCGTATAGATGAATTTAATAAGCGAAGCGATTCTATTCGCGGCTTTTCGCTTGTAGCTTCCACGGTAACACCCAACCATGCGTTTTCAGGGATAGCAGCCTGTGCAAAATATTCTGCCATGCGTGCTGCACGTTTCGTAAGTATCTGGTAACGATGTTGTGTTGTCTGTCGTATGGTTTGCATGACGCGATCAATAAAGCAAAAAGGAACGTCTTCATGAAAAAGGTCAGCCATTGCCATTGCCTGAACCTCCCTTCATTCGGTATACAATCCGGGGGCGGGGTTTGTCCGATATTTTTAGTTTTTTAATCAATTTTGGCTAAACCGGCAGTTCATCCTCAGACGATTCCTTCCGGGGAGAATTCTCCTTGATGACCTGCTTGGTTTGCCACCGCCCGCCGCGCCACCGCAGGAGATAAGCCGTGCCGCGGGAGAGGAAATCGCAGCCCATGGCCATCCACACGCCCAGCGGGCCGAGGCCCAGCCCCAGGGCGAACAGGTAGGAGCAGCCGACGCGCACGATCCACATGGACAGGGCGGCGGTAATCATCACGAATTTGCCGTCCCCGGCGGCGCGCAGGGCATTGGGCAGGGTGAAGCTCATCGGCCAGCCGACGATCATAAAGATACAGTGCACATGCAATATCCGCACGGCGATCGCCTGGGCCTCGGGGCTCAGGCTGAACAGGCCCACAAGGGGCCCGGCAAATACCGCGTTCAGGCCGGAGATGACGAGCATCGTCCGGTAAGCCCGCGTCATGATCCGGAACGTCTGCTGTTTCGCCGCCGTATAATCGCCGGCGCCGATGAGCTGGCCTGCCTCGGTCTGCAGGGCCATGCCGTAGGCGCCCCCCGTCATGTGGGCAAGGGAGTTGATCATGCCGGTGATGGCGTTGGCCGCGATCGCCCCGGTGCCGAAGAGCGGGAAAATCCGCTGGGTGAGGAGCTTGCCGATAAAG
>WQTL01000233.1 GCA_009786275.1 Bacillota bacterium
AAGCCCCCTTCGCTCGCGAGGGGGGTGGCCGCAGGCCGGGGGGTGTCCCATTCGATCAGCCGACGCGCGTCGCAAAGGCGCTCGATGGCCGCGCGGGCCTCGCCCTCGTCGACGCGCAGCAGGGCCGCGCAGGGCTCCGGCAGGCGCTCGAGAGGGATGCAGGTGTGCCCATTGCGGTAGCAGTGCTCCTTCATCACGTGGAGGACGCCGGCCTCATGGCGGAAGCTTTCGTCAGGGGGGGCGGGCAGGGCGCGGGCGATGGCGTCCGCGCGCTCGAAGCCGATGCCGACGTCCGCGTCGCAGAGGATGTAGGGGTTGTGCTGCACCATCTCCGCCGCCCGGGAGCCGTAGTGTTTGTGCACCCGCAGGCATTCGGCGGTGGTCATGCCGAAGCGCTCCAAGGAGATCATCGCCTGGCGCAGCGAGAACTGCTTTTTGAAGCTCTCGCCGATCTGTTCGGCCTTTTCCGGGGAGATGCCCCGGATGGCGGTCAGGCGGCGGGGGTTGCTTTCCAGCACGGCGATGGTGTCGTCGCCGAAGGCCTCCACGATGCGCTGCGCCGTGGTGCCGCGCACGCCCTTGATCACCCCGGAGCTCAAATACTTGAGGACCTCGCTCTGGGTGGTGGGCATGCCGCGTTCGCAATATTGCGCGTTGAATTGCCGCCCGAAGGTCTGGTGGAAGCCCCACCGGCCCATCAGGCGCAATTCCTCCCCGGGGGAGATATGCGGCAGCACGCCCACGGCGGTGACGAGTTCCCCGCCGCTGGCGAAATCCAGCACGGTGAAGCCGCTCTCCTCGTTGCGGAAGGTGACGGCCTCGGCGGTGCCGCGAAGCTCCGCGAGATCGTGGTCGAAAAGATTATCCATGGGACTCATTATAACAGGTTCAGAGGGAAAATGCAAGGGAAAAGGTGAATAAATATTCGGAAAAATTACATTGTAGAGACGCACGGCAGTGCGTCTCCGCAACAAAGATAGTTTTAGCCGGAACAAAGCGTGTTTTAGCCGGAGACGCACTGCCGTGCGTCTCTACAAACAAAATCAATCCCGGTCCAGAATCTCATCTTTGAGCTTCTTCAGCCAGCCCTTCAGGCTCAGCTTGTCGATGTCCAGGGTCAGCAGGTAGTCGTGGCCCTCGAGGCCTTTTTTCGGCGGGGCGAGCTCGATTTCGCAAATCACGCCCGCGTTTTCCAGCGCGAGCACCGCGTGGCACAGGGCGATGCCCATGTCCACCCAGTTCATGCGGTCGATGATGAGCTTGTCGAGGAGCTTCGGCTGCCTGCGCCAGACCTGAATTTTCTCGTTGTCCTCGGTGAAATACCAGGGCTGGGAATTCCTCGCGCTGGGGGCCAGGCGCACGGCCTCGAAGAGGGTGTGCAGGTCGTCCTCGTCGATAATCTCCTGGATGGGCCTGCGGTCGAATTCGTTTACGCCGGCGCGGGCGATGGGCTCCGCCGCCGCGCCGACCTTCAGGCACATGGCGTAGCTGAGGCCTTTGGGCGGGTTGCTGCCCTTCGGCTCGCGGCCCATGCCGAACCACAGGCGGCCCAGGCCCTCCAGGTGCAGGGCGAGGTCGAGCTGCTGCAGCAGGAAGCCCAGGTTGGCGTTGCTCAGCGGCGTGTTTTCGCAGTAGCCGTAGATGCGCCAGCCCTCCCGGGCTTCCCCCAGCTCGAGCTTGTATTTCTCGCCGGGGAGCAGCGGCACGGCCTTGGCGATTTCCGCCTTGATCATGCTCAGCTGCGCGGGGGTCAGGGGCGTTTCGGCGTATTTGCGCACGGATTTGCGGGTGAAGACGGGCGCGTACAGGTTGGGGTTTAACATATCAAAGACCTCCTTGGGTTATTTCTATCAACTTTTGAGCGGCCAGCAGCACCCCCATCTTGCCGCTGTGGAAGTTCAGGCCCCCCTGCATCCACGCGGCCCAGGGGGGGCGCAGGGGCGCGTCGGCCGAAAGCTCGATGCTGGCCCCCAGGATGAACGCGCCCGCCGCCATGATCACCTGGCTGTCGTAGCCCGGCATGTCCCAGGGCTCGGGGGTGACGAAGGCGTCCACCGGCGCGCCGGACTGCATGCCCCGGCAGAAGGCGACGAGGGCCTCGCGGTTGCCCAGGGTGACGCTCTGGATGATGTCGCGGCGGGGTTCGTCCCACGCGGGGGAGACCGCATAGCCCAGCAGCTCGAACAGGGCGGAGGCGTACACGGCGGTCTTGAGGGCTTCGCCGACGACATGCGGCGCGTGGAACAGGCCCATGAACAGGCTCCTGTTGAGGCCCAGGGTGGCCCCCACTTCGCCGCCCAATCCGGGTGCGGTCATTCTATGGGCACAGAGCTCCACCAAATCCGCGCGCCCGGCGATGTAGCCGCCGTTCTTCGCCAGGCCCCCGCCGGGGTTCTTGATGAGAGAGCCGGCGATAAGATCGGCTTGGCATTGGGTGGGCTCGAGCGCCTGCACGAATTCGCCGTAGCAGTTATCTACCATGACGATGGCGCCGCTGTGCTCTTTTACGAGCGAGGCGGCGGCGCCGATCTCCTCCACGGAAAGGCTCGGCCGCAGGGTGTAGCCCCGCGAGCGCTGGAGATATACCATCTTGGGTTGGAATTTCTTTACGGCGCGCTCGATGGCATCGAGATCGAGGCGGCCACGGGCGTCCAGGTCGACCTGCTCGTAGCGCACGCCGAAATCTTTTAAGGAGCCATAGCCGCCGCCGGTGATGCCGATGACGGGCCGCAGGGTGTCGTAGGGCGTGCCGGTGACGCAGAGCATCACGTCGCCGGGGCGCAGCAGGCCGAACAGCGCCACGGCCAGGGTGTGCGTGCCGCAGGTGAACGTGTGCCGCATGAGGGCGGCCTGCGCGCCCATGACCCGCGCCATCACGGCCTCGAGGACCTCGCGGCCCCTGTCGCCGTAGCCGTAGCCGGTGCTTTCGGCGAAGTGCGATTCGCTCACCCGGTGCTTGTGGAAGGCCGCGAGGACCTTCTGCTGGTTGTGCTCGGTGACGCGCTCGAGCTCCGCGAAGCGCGGGGCGATTTTTTGCATGGCCCGGTCGGAGAGGGCCTCCAGGCGTGGGTTGATATCAAAGAAATCGCTCATGCAGTCTCCTTTTTCAGCGTTATCCTATCCTCCGCGCGCTCGAAGCCAATGCTCTCGTAAAATCCCTGCAATTCCTCCCGGCAGGATAGCCAGACCTCCCGCCCCGCCATCTCCCCGGCGATATAGGTGAGCAGCCGCCCCGCCAAGCCGCGGCCCCGGGCCTCGGGCAGGGTTCCCAGCGCGCCCAGAAAGGCGTAATGTTCAGTCAAAGCCAAAGCGCTGGCGGTGCACGTATTGTCCAGAACCCAGCTTTTCGCCGTGCCCTTGCGCCAGCGCAGCGCCAGGTCGGCCATCCAGTCGTTGCGGTTTTCCATGTCCGGAAAGCAGCGCGCGAGGATGCCGTATACCTCGCCGGGGTCGTTCGCCCGGGCAATGCCGGCGCTGTCAGCCTGCTTCGGCTGAGAAAACCGCAGGCATATGCTGGTCCATTCGACAGGGAAGGGCAGCTTTTCCGCGATAGCCGCGCCGCATTGCAGGCGCGACCAGGGCTGCATGCGCAGGAAGGCCGCGAGCTCCTCCCAATCCGGGTGATCCCGAACGGCCAGGATGGCGAAGCCGTCAACGAGAGAAAGGACGGCTGTAGGGGCGGCATTCATGCCGCCCGCAGTTTGTAACCAACACAGCCCATCGTCATAGCTGCGATACGCCGCCAGCACGCACGCGCTGTAAATATCCCAGGGAGTAAATTCCCCGTCAAGCAGCTTAATCACGGGCCATGAGCTCCTTCCAGAGGAGCTCCGCCAGGGCATAGACCGCCTGCGCGTCGCTCTCCTTGACCACCAGGGCGGGGGCGTGCAGGTTGCGGCAGGGGGTGGCCAGTCCCAGCGTGGGCACGCCGCCCCGGGATCTGTGTATCCCCGCGGCGTCTGTCCCCCCGGCGACCATGGTTTTGGTTTGCACGGGAATGTTATGCCGCTTCGCTTCTTCCATCGCGAATTCGTATAGCTCGAAGGGATACAGCGTGCCCCTGTCCATGAAGGGCACCACGGCCCCGCCGCCCAAGGTACACACCCGCTGCGCGCCCTCGATGCCGGGCAGGTCGGCGGCGGTGGTGGTCTCCACGACGACGGCGTATTTTGGCGCGAGCGTGAACGCCGCCGCGCCCGCAGCCCCGCCGATCTCCTCCCGGGCGCTGAACAC
>WQTL01000234.1 GCA_009786275.1 Bacillota bacterium
GTCTTTTTCGTGGTGGTGGTCGTGCCGGAGGAAGGGACAATCCCCTCGTCGGGCGGGGGCGGATAGACTGTCACACCATGTTCGTCGGTGATCATTTCCCAGTCGTACGTACTGCGTGACCGGGTGGTGGTATCCGAATCGGCCGTCGTCTCGGCGTCGCCCGGGATATCATCAGGCTCCGCACGCACCGTCTGCGCCATTGCAAGCAGTATGCCGGCACACAAAACAATCGCCAATATCCAATTCCGGCGACGCATGACACAAGCCCCCCTTCATCCAAAGAGATCATATATAAATATATTATACCACATTTTTCAGGGAATTGCAAGTTAATAAATTGTTACGAACGGCCCGGCAGGCTTTCCCTGTATAGTCCGGTATAGTTTGCGGCAAGCAGGATCAGGTATGCGCCCCACATGGGGATGCTCTCGATCGCACCGCTTTTGCCGAAGACAGCCAACAGAGCGATCATGGCCCCCAGCATGGCGAGGAAGACAATGAAGGTCGTCAGGAATTTCCTGCTCTGTTTTGACAGGCGCAGCAAGCACAGGCCTATGGCGATCGCGTTAAAAACCCCGAACAGCAATGCGCCGCTCCAGTGCGCCACAAGCTGCAGGCCGAATTCCTCTGTGGAGGGGATAATGACGCAGGCCGTAATACAGCAGGCGGCGATGATCAGGCAGATTTTTCCGAACCTGGCCGATTTGCCCGTGAAGCCGTACCTGCGGTACATGTACAGGGTGTTGAGTGCCAGGGAGATCGTTTGAAACAGCCCCCAGCCCTTGAACCCCCAAAAATATGTCTTGCCGATCACGCTGGCGGTGGCCCGCATCGTCGGTTCAAGTAAGATGCCCAAGACGTTTACGCTGCGCAGGCCCTGCGTAAAAGGGTCCTCCACATAGAGAAAGCCAAAGAAGGTCACGTAGGCGCAGCCGAAAACCAGCCAGGCAAGGCAAAACCGTTTGTTGTGGATGATCGCCGACCAGACAGATTTCAATTTCTCCATAGAATACCCCTCCTTTATAGTGCCATTATACAGCAGTAGCCGTGTAAATGCAACTCTTTTTCACAAAACCTGTATGGCATTCGAAATGCGGGAGGCGCAGCTGCGCCTGCTGCAGGAGGATTGCAGCTTTACGGAAGGTGAGGTCATCGATGCGGTGCAGCGGGAAATCCAACGGCTATGTGTGAGAATTGTCCGATCCCTGCGTGTTTTCCTTGGGTAACGCAAACATAGCAGAGACGCACAAAAGGCGTCTCTGCTTGTCAAAGAACCCCTTGCCACTAAGTGAGGTAAAAATAAGTGCAATGGAGGCTATGACACTATGAAACGATATACTGCAATTTTGCTTGCGCTATTGTTGCTGACTATGACGCTGCCTGGCTGTGGACAGGCAACGCCAACGGAAACAAACTGTACTGAGCGGCGATTACGTTGCAAATGTGCTACAGTGAAGAGCCTCATAGTCACTCCGTTGGGCATCGCGTTGGATGCAAAAGGGTACGCTATTACAGTTATTTCCATGCCTGTAACTTGAATTGCCTCTTCCTCAGGCCTTCTGCTTCCAAATGCTGTAAAGTGATGACGCTTCACTGTAAGAAAGTAGAGTTTTGCTCTTTCTCTTCTATTGACTTTTCAATATGCTGTGCTACAATCGCAACAAGTCTCAAACACTTTAATGTTGTGTTGTTGGAAAGTATTCCGAGGAAAGAGAGAGTTCCGGAAGGAGATAAGCATGGTTCAAAATTATACCCAGGGGCAGGAATACGCGCAATGGAATCCGTGGGGACAGATGTCTCCGGACTGCCAGCAGGCACAGGCTCCTTGGAATACGCAGCAGCCAGGTTATGGCTGGCAGGGGCAGCAGGCTTGGAACACACAGTCACCTTGGAATGCGCAGCAGCCAGGCTACGACGGGCAGGGCACTTGGAACACATATGGGCAGAACAGTGTCTGGCAGGAATGGCAGGATAACGAGGAGCAGGATGCTCCCAAAGCCCCCGCAGTCTCTGCTGCCGTGCCGGAAGCGACGCAGCCCGTAAAATCGCAGCGCTCCAAAGCTGTCAACCTCGTCCTAAATATCCTGACACTCTGCTTTGTAGTTTTCCTGATCGCAGGCAGTACAATCTTCGCCTTCAGCAACAACGAGACCAAATCTCTTTTCGGATACCGCTTTTACAACGTGCTCACACCCTCCATGCAGCCGCTTTTCAGGCCGGGCGACATGATCTTCGTCAAGCTGGTGGAGCCAGCCGAGATCAAGGTGGGGGACGTGGTGACATTCAACCCCAGTGCGACGTCCACGGCCTTCCTCACTCACCGAGTGGTCGAACTGCTTCCAGCGGACGAAATACGGCCAGCGCGCATGGTTACAAAAGGGGACTTCAACAATGCGGAGGACCCGCCGGTTGGCTTGAACGCTGCCATCGGTGTCCATGTATTCACCGTCCCCCTGATGGGCAGGGTGATCGAAATGATGCGCGAAAACCTTGTGTTGGTATGCATCTGTCTAGGGGCCATTTTCCTCCTGCTCATGGTGCTGCGTGCTTATTTCGCCGCGCGCAAGGCTGAAAAAAAGAAGGTCGCTGCTCCTGTTCCGCCTCCTACGCGCCAGCCCCTCGATATTCACGCTTTTTAATGGCGAACCGGCAGCGTGAATTTCCAGCGATTTGTGCCGCCGACTCGCTAAAAAAGCTGAGGATATATAACCCAAACAAAACAAAGGAGAGAAAAGAATCATGAAACTCGCAAAGAACCGCAAAACCCTTACCGTGATAGCCATCGTCTTGGCTCTGGTTATCGCCGCAAGCGCCACCTTCGCGTGGATCACCTCCAAGAACCAAATCGCCAACGAATTCAAGAACGAAGGCTTTGCCAACGGCAACGGCTTGGTCGCCATTGAGCCCGAGAAAGAATTCAAATTGGTCATCGGCGAGAAGACCGACAAGCATGTGAGCGTCCTCAACACCGGCGAAAGCGGCATGCTGGCCCGTGTTAGCTTTGAAGAAATGAACAAGCTGCTCAGCCTCACCAATACGGTTCAGTACCACAACGCCATCACGGATGCCGCCGCTAACCAGATCGCCATCCCCTTCAACAATAGCACCGCTGCCTTGACCGGTTGGAGTTCGTACACCGGCCCCATAGCCCCGGCTCTGCCCAGCGGCGTCACGCTGTACACCAAAACGGGCGGCACCACCACGAACCCCGTTCCCATGTTCAAGGCAATGTATGAGTACGGCACCCCCACCCAGTATCAGCTGGTGAAGTTCGACGGCAAAGCCACCATTGATGCCACGGGCGCGGTCACCGGGATTACCGACGCGACCTATGCGTACGGCTTCTACACTGAGGGCACCGCTGTGTACAACAGCTGGAACGGTCAGCACAACTATGCGCCGTGGAACGCCGTAACGCCTTTCGGCACCACAACCCCCGCCTTGATTGATATCGGCAAGTCCACCGTGAATGCCACGGATATCACCCTGCATTATTCCTCGGATTTGATCACCGCCACACCGACGCCGGACAAGTGGTTCTACTTTGACGGTTACTTCTATTACATCGGCGTTCTGGATGGCGGCCAGGCTACCCCCTATCTGTTGGAGCAGGTCGGCCTGAACGCAGATGTGAACCAGGACATCTGGCAGAAGTATGAATATACCCTAGTTGTGTGCGTGGAAGGCCTCCAGGCCAACAAGGACGCCGTTACTGACACGTCCTCCTACTCGAACCCCACTGCAGCTGGCTGGGGCCTGTCCGACGCCACCCTGGTTGGCGCTCTGAATGACGCGATCGACGCATACAACGCGTAAGCAGCGTCTACGGCAATATCCTACACCGCAAAATGAATTGAAGGGGAGATTTTGAATGAAAAAGCCGGTAAAAATCCTGGCAGCCCTCCTGGGCGTCTGCCTGATGGTCATAGCCTGGGGAATGGGCGTCCTGGCTGCTGAAACAAATCTCCCCGATAGCTTCCTCATCGACGACGAGAACGGTATAAGCGTGACGGGCGCGGGTGAGTACTTCCTGTATTCAGACAACTTGATGCCGGGTGACGTGATCACCCGCACCCTCACGCTGCGCAACTTGGAACAGGGTGAGCCGTTCCAGCTGCATCTGCTGGGAGAATCGCCGGAATCCGCGGGGCTTGTGGATTGGCTGGACAATCTGCACCTGCAGATCACCTTGGAAGGGCGTGTGCTTTATACCGGGCGCCTGCGCGGGGACGGCGAA
>WQTL01000235.1 GCA_009786275.1 Bacillota bacterium
CCCCGGGGCCGCCATCGGGCGGCGGCTGTTCATCGACCACGGCTCGGGCGTGGTCATCGGCGAGACCGCCGAGATCGGCGACGACGTGACCATCTACCAGGGGGTGACCCTGGGCGGCACCGGCAAGGACACCGGCAAGCGCCACCCCACCGTGGGCAACGGGGTGATGGTCGGCTCGGGGGCCAAGGTGCTCGGCCCCATCAAGCTGGGCGATAACGCGAAGATCGCAGCGGGCTCCGTGGTGCTGCGGGATATCCCCCCCAACTGCACCGCCGTGGGCGTGCCCGCCCGGGTCATCAAGCTCAACGGCCGGCGCGTGGACCCCCTGGACCAGACCGATACCCCCGACCCCGTGGCCCAGGAGATCTGCCAGCTGCGCCGCCGTTTGCACCGCCTGGAGTGCGAGCTGGAGCACGTTTCCGCGGAAACACAGGAGGGCGGCGCGGGAATATAGCCGCGCAAACGCGGGAAAACAGCGCGGTTTATTAAAATTTTAAAAAAAGATTCCTAATTTGTTCATTTACCCCTTGCAATTTGATGGTGAATGCTTTATAATAATTGCATCACTATAATGAGAGAGGGATTGCTGTTCATGAAAAGAAACTCGTTTTTCCGGGCACTGTGCGTCGCCCTGTGCGCCGCCTTGCTCCTTGGCACGTTCGCCATTCTCTTCTCCTCTTTAGCCGCCGCCGAGGAAGAGGAGGAAATTGTCGCCGTCGTTCCTGCGCAGGAGGACGAAGCCGCGCCGGAGGCGGACAAGGCGCCTGCCCGCGCGGAGACGCCCGTCTCCGAGGTTTCGCAGGCCGAGGAAGCCCCCAACTTCCTGGTAGGGGCGTTGGACTGGTTCTTCCGCACCTTCGGCTTCATCGGCTTCACGCTGGATCCCTACCAGTTCACCATCATCAACCAGACGCCCACGTTCCAGTGGCTCCTCGGCTTCAACGACTTCTACGACCAGCTGCCCTGGGTGGTCAACGTCTGGACGGACCATTTCACCTGCCAGTTCCCCTACGAGGGCAAGGATTGGCGCATCCAGTTCTGGAAGGGCGGCTACGGCCTGTGCCTTGCCACGGGCGGCGAGATCGGCGTCTACAACAAGACCTGGGACCTGGAGCACTACGCCTGCCCCGTTGACCAGAACGACTGGATGTACCTCGAGTACTCCGTTTACAACAAGGGCAAGCACCTGTTCACCCGCCCGTCCCCGCGGCTGTCCGGCGATACGGGCCCCTACTGGTGGGCCACCGGCTACAGGGTTCTGTCCATCTGCACCGATTTCTTCAACGGCCCCCGCAAGAACGTGATCATGGACGCCACGCTCCCCTTCAAGAGCGTCGAGATGAGGACCGCGTTCATCAATGCGATGCCCGGCGAATTCGAGCCGCTGCCGGCTGGGCAAACCCTGAGCCTGAGCACGCCGGAGAAATACACGCTGGGAACCAAGATGACGCCCGACGGCGAGCAGCCGTGCCTGCGGTTCATCTGGCAGAACTTCACAAAGGGCATTTATTGATCCTGCGCATAATTTGAATGGGAGGTGAATCATCGGTGTTTACTATCGCGGCATTGGTCCCGATCATCGGGACAGGGGGATTCATAGTCACCGCAATCTCTTGGATCCTCGGGGTGATCAAGCTGATCGGAAGCTGGTTCTAAAAACCGTACGTACCTACAACCGGGGCCTCAAGGGGCCCCGGCTTTTCAAGCGAGGAGGCGAACGCAATGGATACCGAAAATACGGAGCAAGCCGTGCAGGTCGCCGTACAGGAGAACGTATCCTCCGGGACGAACGCACGCGCGCTGATGAAGCTGCCCATCCCCCTGATCGTAGTCGCCGCGTACCTGGCGATGGGCTTTTTGCAGGGTTGGTGGCACCCGGGCTGGCTGGTCTTCCTCGCCATCCCGGTGTACTACGAGCTGGCCGCCATGGCCGCCGTCACGGAGACCCGCAAAAGGCTGAACCTCTTCCCCATCGCGCCGCTGTGCGTGGCGGCGTATCTCCTGCTGGGGTTTTTCCTGAACCTGTGGCACCCCGGGTGGCTGATCTTCCTGTGCGTCCCGTTCTACTACATCCTGGTGAACGCGGTTTTCAGGCAGCATCCCTGACATGGCTTTGGGTCTAATATCTACAATCTAATGTCTAAAATCTAAATGACCGCCCCATACTATACACAATACTGTGTACTGTATGAAAGGCGGTTTTTTCATGAACGCTGTGATCATGGCCGGCGGCGAGGGCAGCCGCCTGCGCCCGCTGACCTGCAACCTCCCGAAGCCCCTGGCGCGGCTGTGCGGCCGGCCCGTGCTGGAGTATATCTTCGACCTGCTCATCCGCCACGGCGTCGAGAAGGCCGCCGTCACGCTGGGGTACCTGGCGGGGATGGTCGAGGAGCAATACCGGGGGGGCTACCGCCGGCTGCAGCTGGAGTTCGTCACGGAGGAAAGCCCCATGGGCACGGCGGGCGGGGTGGCCCTGGCCGCGCGGCGGTGGGACGAGCCCTTCCTCGTCATCAGCGGCGACGCCATGTGCGACCTGGACCTCTCCTGGGCCATGCGGCGGCACGAGCGTACCGGCGCGGCGGTCACCATCCTCGGCGCGGCGGTGGACGACCCGCGCGAATACGGCCTCATGCAGGCGGATACCGAGGGCCGGGTGAAGCGCTTCGTCGAAAAGCCCGCCTGGGGCCAGGCGACCACGAACCTCGCCAACACGGGCATCTACCTGCTGCGGCCCGACGTGATGGCCCTGGTGCCCGAGGGCAAGCCCTTCGACTTCGCCAAGGACCTCTTCCCGAAGCTCATGGAGCGCGGCGAGGGGATCTTCTGCTGCGCGATGGAGGGCTACTGGTGCGACATCGGGGACCTGGGGACCTACCTGCGCTGCCAGCGGGACATCCTCGACCGCAAGGTGCAGTGCGCCCTGCCCGCCGCCCCCCAGGACAGCCCCGGCGTCTATCTGCGCGGCTCCATGCCGCAGGGGGACTACGACCTGGTGCCGCCTGTGTATATCGGCGAGGACGCGGAGATCGCCCCCGGCGCGGTGGTGGGGCCCTATACGGTGATCGACGACGGCTGCGCCATCGGCGAACGAGCGAAAATCCGCGGCAGCGTGCTGCTGCAGAATGTCAGTGTCTCCAACGGGGCGAGCCTCACGGGCGCGATCGCCTGCGCGGGCGCTTCCATACGCCGCGGGGTACAGCTCTTCGAGGGCTGCGCCGTGGGCGAGGGCGCGCTCATCGGCGCGGGCGCCGTGCTGCACCCGGAGTCCGCCGTATGGCCACACAAGCAGGTGGAAAGCGGCGCGGTGGTGCGCGGCCCGGTGAAATACGGCCATCAGGCTGCCGCGCTGTTCGGCGACGGCGGCATCGGCGGCGGCGAGGGCGCGCCCCTGACCCCCGAGGCCTGCGCCGCGCTGGGCTGCGCCGTCGGCAGCGTGAAGAGCTGCAAAAAGGCGGGTATCGCCTGCGACGGCTCCGGCGGGGCGAAAGCGCTGACCCTCGCGCTCATGGGCGGGCTGATGTCCGCGGGCAGCCACGTGTGGAACTTCGGCGACGGCTTCGAGGCGCAGCTGTCGTTCTTCACAGCCTTCTGCGGATTGGGGCTGGGCATCTACGTGCGCGGCGGCGGCGAGCCCTCCATCCATGTCTGCGGCGAGGGCGGCCTGCCCGTCCCGCGCTATTTGGAGCGCGAAATCGAAACGCGCCTGCGCGGGAGCGACTACCGCATGCGCGCGGGGGAGACCTGCAAGGAGATCGCTGACATGAGCTCCATCCGCATGATGTACAGCCGCGAAATGATGAAGCAGGCCCCCGAGGGCCTCGACGGCGTATACGCACACGTGCGGTGCGAAAACCCGCAGGTACAGGAGCTCCTTGAAGATACGCTGTCGCGCCTGGGCTGCGAGGCGGGCTACGGCCCCCTGCTGACCCTGGATGAATCCGGCGCGTCCCTCACGGCGCAGGAGGAGGGGCAATCTTTCAGCGGCGAGCGCCTGCTGGCCCTGTGCTGCCAGCGGGAGTTCAACCGGGGCGGCGACATCGCCCTGCCATACGACGCCCCGGAGATGCTCGACGCCCTGGCGTTACACGCGGGGCGCGGCGCCCTGCGCTACCTCTCCAGCCCGGCGGACCAGAGCGATTCGGCGGCGCGGCGGCTCTCGGCCCGGCAGGTGTGGGTGCGCGACGGCCTGTTCCGCGCGGTGAAGCTCCTCGCCATCATGAAGGAGACCGGCATGAGCCTCGCG
>WQTL01000236.1 GCA_009786275.1 Bacillota bacterium
GGCGGCGGGGGCGACGCCTCGCTCATCGGCGTCGGCGCGGGCACGGCGGAGCCCGGTGAAACGCATATCTACTGCGGCACCAGCGGCTGGGTCTCCACGGTGACGGACAAAAGCATCGTGGACGCCACGGCGAACATCGCGGCCATCGTCGGCGCGCGGGAGGGGCTTTACAACTATTTCGCCGAGCAGGAGACCGCCGGCAAGTGCGTGGAGTGGGTCAAGGACGCCCTGAATATCGGCAGCTACGAGGAACTCATGGCGTTGGCCTCAACCGCGCCCATCGGGGCGGGCGGCGTGCTCTTCGCGCCCTGGCTGCACGGCAACCGCTGCCCCTTCGAGGACCCGGCGGCCCGTGGGATGTTCTTCGGGCTTTCGCTGGAAACCGGGCGGACCGGGATGCTCCGCGCGGTGATTGAGGGCGTGGTGTACCACCTGCGCTGGATGCTGGAGACCCAGGACAAGAAAATCACGACAAGCAAGGTGATCTGCTTCGTGGGCGGCAGCGCGCGGCACGATTTCGTGTGCCAGATGCTGGCCGACTGCACGGGCCGCACGGTGGAGACCGTGGACAGCCCGCAGAACGCGGGGAGCGTGGGCGCGGCGGCCCTGGCGGCCGTGGGCAGCGGCCTGATTCCTTCCCTGCGGGAGGTGAAGGCGCTCATTCCCACCGCGAAAACGTACGCGCCGGACGCGGCGAACAAGGCGCGGTATGATAAGTACTACGATGTTTACAAGCAATTGTATGCGGCGAATAAGAAAGTGTTTGGGGCGATACGGGAATAGGGGCCTGATGTATGCGGGTGGCAAGAATGCCACCCCTACAGCCATACTATTTGCAGCTTTTTCTCATGCGTACAGCCTGTAGGGGCGGCATTCTTGCCGCCCGCAAAAAATCACAGACAGGAATCCCACCATGAAAAACCTTCTCAAATACGCGGGCTTCGGCATCGGCACGCTGGGCATGGACTTAAGCTACGGCCTGTTCTTCACCTTCCTGAACTACTACCTGACCGACACGCTCTTCCTGCACCCCATCTTCCTCATGGTGCTCACCACCGCCGCGAGGGTGTGGGACGGCGTCAACGACCCCATCATGGGGACCATCGTGGACGGCACGCGCTCGCGCCTGGGCAAATACAGGTTTTGGCTGATGATCGGCGCCTCGGCCAACGCGGTGGTGCTGGCGCTGCTGTTCACCAACCCGGGCTTCACCGTGACGAAGGACGCAAGCGTGATCGACCTGGGGCTTTGTATCTACGTCGCCGTGATGTACATCTTGTGGGACATGACCAACACCGTGATGGACATCCCCTTCTGGAGCATGGTGCCCTCCCTGACCACCGACCCGAAGCAGCGGAACCTGGCCGCCACGGTGCCGCGGGCGTTCTCGGGGCTGGGGCAGCTGGTGGTGGGCGCGGCCACCCCCATACTGGTCCCCCTGCTGGGGCGCGGCGAGGGCTACAACGCGCCGGGCTACCGCAACTGGGCGGTGATCTGCGGGGCGGCGCTGGTGGGTCTGATGGCAATTTCGTTCCTCTCCACGGGAAAAATCCCGGCCATCACCCAGGCGGGCCCCTCACAGGAAAAAATCACCTTCCGCGCGGCGTGGAACACCGTGAAGAACAACGACCAGCTGCTCGTGTTCATGCTGGTGGCCCTGCTGATGAACACCGGCTGGTACATGCTCACGGGCCTTGCCACCCATTACTTCGAGCGCGTGGTGGGCGACGGCAAGCAGCAATCGCTCTTCACGATCCTGGTGGGCGCGGGGCAGGCGGCGGGGCTGCTGCTGCTGCCGGTGCTCACGAAATGGCTGAAGCGCAACACGGTAATCAAGCTGGCCATGGGAATGGCGGGCATAGGCTATCTCGGCATGTACGCCTGCCGGGAGAATTTCGCGGCCTTCGCGGTGTTCTGCCTCATCGGCATGGTGGGCGTGGGCAGCTCCTTCGTGGGGCAGACGGTCATGCTCTCCGATATCGTGGACTACGGCGGGCACAAGCTGGGCTGCCGCTCGGAGTCCGTCACGTTCTCCATGAAGGGCATCATCCAGAAGGGCGCTTACAGCGTGCAGGCCGTCGCGATGTTCCTCATGATCCACCTTTCCGGCTACGACGCCGCCCTGGCCGTGCAGCCCCAGAGCGCCAAAACGGCCATCACCGTGATGATGCTGCTGGTGCCCCCGGCGCTGACCGCGGCGGCGCTGTGGGTGTTCTCGAGGAAGTACAAGCTGGATGAGGAGAGGATGAAGGAGATCAATGGGTGAACTGGGCCAGGAAAACCACGTGCGTGAATCATATGTAGAGACGCACGGCAGTGCGTCTCCCAAATAAAAAATTGCAGTGCGTCTCCCATGAAACTTGCTTTATAAGGAGACGCACTACCGTGCGTCTCTACACGCAAACGCGAGTCGCCCTAATTCTCCCCCGTCCGGTTCATCACAGCAAGGGGGTCCGCCACCTTGCCGTTCACCGTGGTCTCAAGGTGCAGGTGCACCCCCTCGGCGCTCTCGCAGGGTATCTGCGCGATCACGCCGACAGATTCGCCCTTGCGCACCTCCTGGCCCTGCTTAGGCGTGCTGTTCTCCGATAGCCCGCAGTAGCGCACGATGATCCCGCCGCCGTGGTCCACGGTGAGCACCACGCCCCACAGGGGGTCGCTGTCCACGCGCTTGACCACGCCGCTCTGGATGGCGAGGACCTGCTGGTCCATCTCGCCGGCGAAGTCCACGCCGTTGTGCACGCGCCAATCGCCCATGGTGGCCGAGCGGGCCATCTCGCCGTCTGAGTAATCCTTGCTGATGTTCGTGCCGAAGGGCAAGGCGAAGCTGCCGGTATAGGGCAGGTTGTCCGGACTTGTGGCGGCCTCGGCCTCGGTGGCGTTGCGGGGGTCTGGCTCGTTGGTCACGCGCTCGGCCGCGGGCTGCGTGCCCTCCACGGGCCGTGTGACATAGTTCGCCCAGTCGATGGTGCTGCGCTCGGCCGTGGCGGGGCTAAGGTAGGGGTTGCCGCGCAGGCCGGTGTTCACCGCGCCCCAGACGCCCAGGGCCGCCGCCATCACCGCCAGGCCCAGCGCCAGGTAGAACCCGCTGCCCTTGGGGATCTTAGACTGAAGCTTCTTTATTCTCTCGAATCGCATGGCAAGCATCCTTTCATAGGTGAGATTGCTTGCCATTATTTTGGGCAGGGCAGGGAGGGTTTATACGATTTTCTGAAGTATTTTCGTTTTCCCCTTGACTCTGCCCTTGGGGAAGCGTGTATCATGGGCCTATACAAATCAAGGAGGCCGCCAAATGAACGAACTGATCAAGATCACGGACATGACCGACCGTTACGGCGTCACCGCGACGAGGAGGTCGCCCTGCTGCACGAGCTGAAGGAGATCGTGCTGGCGTTCATCCGACAGGTCAAAAGCGTCGATTTTCAGAACGACTGCGACGTGAAGCTGCTCTACGAGAAGGCGCGGGACATCGAGGGCCTGCTGGAGGTGACCGGGCAGCTGGAAAAAAAGCCGGACATTGTCAGGAAGAAACCCGTATTTTCGGTTTGCTTCGAGGGCCTCGGCAGCGACGAGGCCACGAGCGAGGCCTTTGCGCTGTATGAAGAGGCCTTCGGGGCCACGAAAACCTGGGAGGACCAGCCCTACGGCTCCGGCCCCGGGAACCTCCACATCATCATGGAGGTCAACGGCTTTGAGTTTCTGCTGAAGACGCAGGGGATCCTGCGCCCGGGCGGGCAAGTCGGCTGCCAAATGCATTTCGGCAGCGAGGAGGACTGGCGCAGGGCCTACGGCGCCCTGACCCGTGAGGGCTCGGACTATTCGACGCAATCCTGGCCCCACGCGCCGATCAGCGGTTGCGTGAGGGATAAGTTCGGTGTTTTCTGGTGGCTGCACACATAAAAAATGTAGAGACGCACTGCTGTTAGTATCACATAACGATACTTTCAGCCCTGCCCCCTAATTTTTTTGCAAATTGGGTTTTCCGCACCGGTTCGCCGCCTTGGACCTGCCCTACGAAGGAGTAGAGGATCACAATCTTGCGGGTTTTGGTTTCCTTGTCGGTGGCGTGGATTACGATGTGGTCGATGAAATCGTGCAGGTTCTCGTAAGTCAGTTCCCGCAGCTCAGAATAGTTGCGTACGAGCTTCAGAAACTTCCCGGTGTTGTCTTTGCGGCTTTGGGCGGTGCTGAGCACCTGTTCCAGGGTCGCTTTTTTCGATGCGAGCGAGGCGCTTTCCTCATCGTAGCCCGAAGTCAGC
>WQTL01000237.1 GCA_009786275.1 Bacillota bacterium
TAAACGCCGCTCTTCTCGAACTTATTTCCATGGGTTTCCCATATTAACGTCCATCAGCTCTTTGCGGTAGAATTTACAATGGGAATTTACGAGCAAATTGTTTCTGCTGAATTGCTTCTCCTTCAGAAAGGATAAATGCACTCAGTCCCCACGATCATTGTAAAAACGCCCCGGCATCGCCGCCGGGGCCGCATTGTTCCAGTATAGTCCTACCTGCCGGGCACCTCAACCTCCAGCCTGTCCTTGAACCGCACCCGGAACCCGCCGCCGACCAGAACGGCCACGCTTTCTACGGTGCAGTTCCAAAGCTGCTCATCAAACCCGGTCAGCGGGCCGCGCCCCTCGACCTCGGCGAAAAACGCCTCGGCCCGCACCCGCAACAACTCCCGCTGCCGGATTTCCGCTTGGGCCTGGTCCGCTTTTTCCTTTGCGGCCGCATACCGGGCGGCGAGGGCGTTGTAGCGGGCCTCGTAGTCTGCCTGGTCTTGCACGGCGTGGGCGTTATCATCCACGGCCTTGCGGATGAGTTCGGCCACGACCTCGCATTCCTCCGTGCATTTCGCCACGCGGCGATCCAACGTGGAGGTGTCGATGACCTCCTCCATGAACGCCCGGTGCTGTTCCTGCGTGGCGGCGAGGTCGGAAATCAGACTGTTAAAGGCGGTAACGAATGCCGCCTGCACGGCCTCCTCGGTCACGTGGCGGGTTTCGCAAACCGCGTTTCCGGCATATTTCCGATTGCACTGCCAAACCACACGGCGGTAGGGCGAGGTACTGTGCCAGGTCTTGGGGCCGAGGTATGCCCCGCAGGACTCGCAGATCAGCTTGCTGCTGAAGGGTGAAAGGCCGCTCTGCCTCTGATTCCCATCGCGCTGGCGGCGCTCCCACTCGGCCTGCACCAAGTCGAACTGCGCGACCGTCACAATGACGGGATGACTGTTCTCCACGTGAAATTTCGGGATTTCGCCTTCGTTACGCTTCATCTTGTGTTCCAAAAAGTCCACGGTGTAGGTCTTTTGGAGGATGGCCTCGCCCTTGTATTTCTCCGACAGCAAAATGCTGCGCACGGTGCTGACGGACCACTTTTCATTGCCGCCGGGCGTGGCGATGCCCTGGGCGGTGAGGTACCGGGCGATGTAGTTGATAGTTTTGCCTTGCAAGAACATCTTGTAGATCTGGCGCACCACGGCGGCCTCGCTCTCCACGATCTGCGGCCTGCCGTCCTCCCCGCGCTCGTAGCCCAGGAAGCGTTTGTAGGGCAGGCTCACCTTGCCTTGCTCGAAGGCGCGCCGTTTGCCCCAGGTCACGTTTTCGCTGATATTTCTGGATTCTTCCTGCGCCAGGGAGCTCATAATCGTCAAAAGCAGTTCGCCCTTGCCGTCGAATGTCCATATGTTTTCTTTTTCAAAGTAGCACTCACAGCCCGCCTCTTTGAGCCTGCGGATGGTCTGGAGGCTGTCGACGGTGTTCCGCGCAAACCTAGAAACCGATTTATGTGTTATACGCTCAGGACAAAAAACACACTACCCTCGGAAAACCAGTATTTATAAGGCTTTCAGAAAATTTCACTTGACTTTTTCGCAAAGACGGCGTATAATAAACTCGTGAGTATGCTACTCGCGAGTTTTATTTTTGAGGTGCTGTTATGTTTTACGGACGCAATGCGGAACTTAAGAAGCTAAATGACATGTATGGCAGCGGGCAGTTTGAGTTCGCGGTGATTTACGGCAGGCGGCGCGTGGGAAAAACCACACTCATCCGTGAATTCATCAAGGGCAAAAAATCGCTGTTCTTTGCGGCGAGCGAAAGCACCGCATCGGACAATCTGCTCTCTTTAAGCAGATGCATCGGCGGGAAAAGTACCGCGCCTGTATTTACGGATTACGAGAGCGCTTTGTCCGCGATTTTCGAGAAAGCTGACGATGAACGGCTTGTTTTTGTGATTGATGAGTTTCCGTACCTCGCCGAGTCTTACCGTGGAATTTCGTCTTTGCTCCAAATCCTGATTGACCACAAAAAGGATGCCTCTAAAATGATGCTGATTCTCTGCGGCTCAAGCATGAGCTTTATGGAGAATCAGGTGTTGGGGTATCAGAGCCCTCTATATGGCCGACGGACGGCACAATTTAAGATATTGCCGTTCACGTTTTTTGAGTCGCTGCCCTTTTTCAGCGCGTATGAGCCGGAGGACAAAGCGGTCCTCTATGGCGTAACCGGCGGCGTTCCCGAGTACCTGAGCAAGATTGATCCGCGAAAAAGTGTGCGCGAAAATATCGCTGACTTATTTCTAACGCCGTCTGGGCATTTTTTCGAGGAGCCGACGAACCTTATCAAGCAGGAATTGCGCGAGCCATCCACTTATAATGTTATTATTGAAGCCATCGCCAGCGGCGCGTCGCGGCTGAATGAAATCGCGACAAAAGCGGGCATGGAGAGCAATAAATGCGCGAAATATCTCAGCTCGCTCATCGCGCTTGGCTTGGTGCGCAAGGAATACCCCTTCGGGGAAACAACAGGCAAGCGAAGCATATATAAGCTTGAGGACTTTATGTTCCGGTTTTGGTATCGTTTTGTTTTCCCGAATATGAGCGCCGTTGTCGCGGGATTGGGCGGCTCTGTTTTTGACAATGAAGTTGAACGGCAAATCAATGCGTATATGGGGCTCGTATTCGAGGACATATGCAAGCAGTGGCTATTTGAGCAAGCAAGAAGAAACGCGCTGCCGTTTTTTATCGGCAGTCTTGGCCGCTGGTGGGGAACAAACGATAAAACCCGGCTCCAGGAAGAAATTGATATTATGGCCGAGCGAAACGGCGAAGCGCTGCTCGCCGAATGCAAATGGAAAAACGCCGACGTCGGCGTAGATGTTCTCAGGCAGCTGCAACGGAGAAGCAAGATGTTTCAATTTGAAAGCGTTCATTATTATATTTTTTCAAAAAACATGTTCACAGGAGAATTGCTGGTAAAAGAATATGAGCAGGGCGTCGTGAAACTGTTTACTTTGGAGGAAATGATTGAGATGGTGAAATAGTCATTGTTTGCTGCGTTGCTGACCTGAATGCGGGCAGGCGAAAATTGTCCTTTCGTAATGACCGCATTTGTGATGATCAAATCCAGCTTCCCGGCCAGGGCAGATTCCACCATCTCATTGAACTGCTCGCGCTTTTTCGTACTGGTCCCTGAGATGCCCTCGTCGGCGTACACGCGAACGAACTCCCACTCCGGGTTGGCTTGGATGTACTTGGTGTAGTAGTCGACCTGGGCGGCGTAGGAACTCTGCTGCTCCTCTTCGCCTGTGCTGACGCGCCCGTAGCCCGCCGTGCGGCGCTTCTTTTTCTGCGCCGGGGCGTGGGTAATGGGTGTGACCATCGGCTGAATTTTCGTGACCGTGACGTTCATTCCAAAACCCTCCTCGTAGATTTTTCCCGCGCGGCCTGTTTCATTTCAGGCGTCCAGCTATCCCGCCGCGAGGGGTGCTGCCATGTCAAATCCACCCGCCTGCCGTCCTTATATATAAAGGAAAGCAGAAACGACCCCGGCACGATGATCTCATGCAGCCCCTCCATGCCCCCGGCCTCGTCGAGCTTGGCTTGCAAAATGTCCTCCGGGATCATCTGCGAAGGGCAGTGCGCCTTGCCGAGGGTGTTAAAGGTGTTACAAATCCAGACGGACTTTTTGTACTTGGGCGCGGAGCCCGCGATTTTGTGCCCGAATGGCGCTCCGCAGATGCCGCAGCGGATAAGGCCGGTGAAAGCGTAGCCTTCTTTCGGGGCTAGCGCGGCGTGGTGCTGTGCTGAGCGCCGGGCATACTCGGCCTGCACCGCTTCGAAGGCCGCGCGGTCGATGATGGCCTCATGATTGTTTTCAACCAGGTACATGGGAAGCTGCCCGGTGTTCTTCACCCGGCGCTTGCTGAGGTGATCCGTGGTATAGGTCTTCTGAAGGAGCAGATCACCGGCATATTTTTCGCTGCGCAGCATATCCCGCAGGGCGGTGACGGAGAAGCGGACCCCCTGGGCGATTAGCTTTTTCTGAATCGCCAGCACTCCCATGCCGCCGAGATAGTCGGCGAACAGTTGCCGGATCACAGCGGTCTCTTCGGGGATGATCTCGTAGTCGCGGGTGTAACCGAATACCTTGCAGGACGTGGGTTTTCCCTCGGCGAATTGTCTGCGAATGCGCCAGGTGCAATTTTCGCTGACCGCGAGGGACTCGGCCTGCGCATACGAAGCGAGGATGGTGAGCAACAACTCACCATCCCC
>WQTL01000238.1 GCA_009786275.1 Bacillota bacterium
GGGGGAATCCCACGCGGGCTCGCCGGGCTTGGCGGCCTTCCACAGGGCGAAATCCATGGGCTCGCGCTTGACCTCGCCCACCATGATGCGCGCGCCCGCCTCCAGGTCCTCCAATGGCTGGTGCGAAAGCTTGCCGTAGTCCCCGAAGGTCTTCGTGCTGAAATACACGTCGCCCTGCGATTCGTAGGCGTGGCCCTTCTCAATGAGCTCGTTCACCATTGCGATAATATCTCCGATGCTTTCGGTGGCTTTGGGGTGCACCGTGGCCTTGCGGATGTTCAGCCCCTTGGCGTCCGTCCAGTACTCCGTGATGTAGCGCTCCGCGATCTCCCGGGCGCTCACGCCCTCCTCATTGGCCTTCTTGATGATCTTATCGTCTACATCGGTGAAGTTCTGCACAAAAATGACTTTATAACCCCGGTATTCGAGGTAGCGCCGCAGGGCGTCGAACAGGCTGAAGGGGCGCGCGTTGCCCATGTGGAACAGGTTGTACACCGTCGGCCCGCATACATACATGCGCACCTCGCCGGGGGTGATGGGCACGAACTCTTCCTTCTGCCGCGTGAGGGTGTTGTAGATTTTCACGAAGAGAGCCTCCTAAACATGAATGACATGGAACCCAACCAAAAACGCGAACACACTCGCAAGCAAGCAATAAATCCCGAACACCCAGAACTTATTATTCCTGATCAGAACCTTGATGAACTTGATCGCCAGCACGCCGCATACCGCCGCGGCAACGAACCCGGCGGCCCAGTTGAGGAAGTTAATCTCGATGCCGCCTGTTTTGATGACGTCGTAGCCCTCCAGCACCGCCGCGCCCAGGATGGCCGGAATGGACAGGATGAACGCGAACTTCACCGCGAACTCCTTCTTGAAACCGCCCAGCACCCCGCCGAAGATGGTGCTGCCGCTGCGCGAAAGCCCCGGCAGAATCGCCACGGCCTGCAGGCAGCCGGTGAGCAGGGACACCCTGTAGGGCGCGTCCGTCTCGTCGTAGGCCCCTTTGAGCCTGTCGACGAGGAACATGAACGCCGCCGTGAGGATCAGCATCGCCGCCACCACGAAGATGTTCTCCAGAACGCTGTCGAGGTCCAGCAGCTTGATCAGCAGGCCGGCCGCAACGGCAGGGATGGTGGCGATGACCACCATGAGGAGGAACCGGCGCTCCGGGGTTTTGAAATTCGGCTTGCCCCGCAGGAGATCCCACAGCGCGGCGAAGAACGTGCGGATGAGCGTCCAGATGTCCTTCCAGAAGCAGATGACGACAGCCAGCAACGTGGCCAGGTGCAGGAACACCGTGAAGGCCAGGTCGCCGCCGCCGCTTTCGCCCAGCAGTTGGTTGAATATCACCAAATGCCCCGAACTGGAGATGGGCAGAAACTCCGTGAGCCCCTGGATGACGCCCGCGATGAGCGCTTGCAGCATGGTCATGGATGGGCCTCCCCTGATGATTATTGCCTGTAGGGGACGGCCTCCGGACGTCCCTGGGCAATAAAAATATGTTTTGTCTTGGGACGTCGAGGACGCCGTCCCCTACGGTTGGGTTCCTATCCCTTCTTCAGCCCCAGCGCCGCCAGCGATAAATTCACCGCGATGGCCGCCAGGCCGACGGCGATCTTCATGGGCTGCGGGAATTCCGCGAAGCAGCCTGCGACGCCCACGGCGAGCACCGCCAGAGCCAGCCCGCGGAATACCCACAATAGTTTATGGTATTTCGCGGCCTTGTATTCCAGCGAGAGCAGCAGCCCCACCAGGCACAGCAGCAGCGGGGCGATGGCCAGGCCCCCCGGCCTGCCCATACTAGCGGTCCTCCGCGGGGATGTAGTCCCGCGGGGGCTGTACGCTCTGGTAGGCCGGGCGGATGATCTTGTCCTGGTTGATGAGCTCCTCCAGGCGGTGGGCGCCCCAGCCCACGATGCGCGCGATGGCGAACATGGGGGTGAACAGCTCCTGCGGGATGCCCAGAATCCTGTAGACGAAGCCGGAATAGAAGTCCACGTTGGCGGAGACGCCCTTGTAGATGCGGCGCTTTTCGCCGATGACCTGGGGGGCGATGCGCTCCACCATGTCGTAGAGGTCGAACTCGGCCTTCTCGCCCTTCTCGGTGGCCAGTTGCCGGGTGAATTGCTTGAACAGGTCCGCGCGGGGGTCCGAAAGGGAATACACCGCGTGGCCCATGCCGTAGATCAGGCCCTTCTTGTCGAAGGCCTGTTTGTCCAGTAGCTTCACCAGGTGCGCGCGCACCTCGTCCTCGTCGGTGAGGTCGCTCACGGACTTCTTCATGTCCTCCACCATCTGAACGACTTTGATGTTCGCGCCGCCGTGCTTGGGGCCCTTGAGGCTCCCCAGCGCCGCCGCGATGGCGGAATAGGTGTCCGTGCCCGAGGACGATACCACGTGTGTCGTAAAGGTGGAGTTGTTGCCGCCGCCGTGCTCCATGTGCAGCACCAGGGCCAGGTCGAGGATGCGGGCCTCGATGGCGGTGTAGGATTTATCGGGGCGCAGCATGCGCAGGATGTTCTCCGCCGCGGAAAGGGCGGGGTCGGGCCTGTGGATATACAGGCTGTCGTTGCAGTGGTAGTGGTTGTAGGCCTGGTAGCCGTACACCGCCAGCAGCGGGAACACGCTGATGAGCAGCAGGCACTGGGCGAGCACGTTGGGGATGGAGATGTCGTCCGCCAGGGCGTCGTAGGCCCCGAGGGTCAGCACGCTGCGGGAGAGCATGGTCATCATGTCCTGCCGGGGGGCCTTCATGATGACGTCGCGCACGAAGTTGGGCGGCAGCTGCCGCACCTCCGCCAGCAGGGTGCGGAAGTCCTTCAGCTGGGCGAGGGAGGGCAGGTCGCCGAACAGCAGCAGGTAGGCCGTCTCCTCGAAGCCCAGGCGGTCCGCGTTGAGGAAGCCCGCGCATAAATCTTTCACGTCGATGCCGCGGTAGCGCAGCACGCCCTCGCAGGGGGTCTTGACGCCGTCGATGTTCTTGAACGAGGTGATGGTGGAGATCTTTGTGAGCCCGGCCTTGACGCCGTTGCCCTCCTTGTCGCGCAGCCCGCGCTGCACGTTGTTGACCACGTAAAGCTCGGGGTCGATCCTGTTTATTTCCGCGCACAGCACGGCCAGGTCCTGAAAGTCACGCATGATGAAGTCCCCTTTCCGAATATGAGCGTTACCTATTATCGCATTTTTCCGGCGAAATGTAAAGCCCTTTGAAAAATTTACGGCATGTACGCCCCGCCGTCCGCGCCGCCCTCCTCGGGCGTCAGGTAGCGCCGCATCATATCGATGGTGAAGCGCACGCCCCAGTCGCCCCGGGGGCCTTCGCTCCACACGCGGGAATGCGGCTCGATGCTTAAGGCCCCCTCGTAGCCGTGGGTGTAGAGGATGGCCATCACCGCGCCCCAGGGGATGTCGTCCAGGCCGGCGGGCGGGTCGGGGATATTCTCGCCGTGCACACGCAGCGTGCCCTTGATATGGAAGTGCCCGATGAGGTGCCCGTAGTCCATCATCTCCCGCAGGTAGTCGCCGTCCCGGTTGATACAGTGTGAGGTGTCGTACTTGATCCCCAGGCCCGGCACCAGCGGCAGCACGGCGTCCCAGCCGCGTTTATCGAAGATGATGTTGCCCCAGTCGCAGTTATACACCAGGATGCTCACGCCCCTGGGCTGCGCGTATTCGGTCAGCGCCTTGAAGTACCGCGCCGCCAGCTGCGCGTTTTCCTCGAAGGGCATACCCTCCACCGCGTTGCAGCCGCACACGAAGTTCGGGCAATTCAAGGCCGCCGCAAGGCCGATGAGCGCCAGGTCCTGCTCGTATTCCTCTGCGTTGAAGCCCTCCGCCGTCACGCGCTTGGTGCCCCAGCGGCCGATGCTGGCCACCTGCACGCCGTACTGCTTACTGTAACCCACAAGCTCCTCTGCGCGTGTCAGATATTGCTTCGCGTCGTGGCCCACGTTGATGCAGAACTCGGTGGTGTCCAGCCCGAAGCGCCTGACATATTGGAAGCCCTGCTCGTCCGGCCCGGAGATGATGCCAAGTTTCATGGGAAGTACCTGCTTTCTGTTGTATATTGTTTATTATACTACAGGCGGGAGGGAAAAACAAGTGGAAAAATCGCGCGCCCTCCCTTGAATCACCAAGAAAGAACGCGCGGGGTGTGTACAGGCGCCGGTCAGTCGCACATGCGCTCGCAGCGGCAGACGCAGCGGCACCGGCAGGCGGGGGGGTGCGGGCAGGGGCGGCAACAGGGACGGCAGCAGGGCCGGGGCGGGGGG
>WQTL01000239.1 GCA_009786275.1 Bacillota bacterium
CTTCCCCGTCACCTGGTGCACCGCGTATAGCTCGTTGGTCAGCCGCGCGTCCAGATTCCCCCCGGCGTCCCGGAACACCGCCCGGCTGTAGTCGTTGTAAGGGCTCACATAGTTCCCGCTGAGCGTGTACTTCCCATACATCCCCTTCAGCCGCTCCATGAGCGCCCTTGCCTCCGGCCCGGCCTGCGCGTCACACAGCGAGGCCGACACATTTTGGTAGTGCGCCTCCGGCACGCAGTCCACCGCGGCCGCCACGCTCCTCCCGGCGACGAACAGCAGCGCCGCCTGCCCCAGCGCCAGAAGAAACGCTATCGGCGCGCGTAAAATATGCATCAATAATACCACCGGTTATTCCACATCGTCACAATCAGCTTCCAAATCCCGCAGATCCAATCCCACACCTGCCGGAAGAAATCCAGCACAGGCTGCGCGCCCGCCAGCTTGCGCGGCTGCGCCCACCAGCCGCGGTAGGTATCCCCCACGCTGAACAGGTACGCCGTCAGCGGCTTCAGCCCGCTGATTTTCGCCGTGTGCTTTTGCGCCTGCATGTTGTAGCCCATCATCTGCGCGACGCCCAGATCCAGCTGGTTCACGGTGCGCTTCACGGCCTCGGTGGTGACGGCGACCGTGACGCCCGTCACGGCCTTGCCGTCCTTGCCGGTGAGCCGCAGCCCCGGGGCCACCAGGCTTTCCTTGGTGTACCAGACGACCTCCGCCTCCTTGCAGCCGCTGCCGAGCGTGACGGTCAGGTCGAAGGGCATGCGGAAGGTATCGGGCCCGGTGGGCGCGGCGGCGGCGCCCTTGTATTCCAGCACGGCGTCCGTCCCCCTGCCGGAGGGCGACTGGCTGACGATGGCCTTGCTGGCGAAATCGTACAGCGTCTTCGAGATGGCGTCCCGCGTGCCCGGCAGCAGCGCCGTCACCAGCAGCAGCGGGAGGTTCAAAGTCCCCAGCCCGCACTGCATCGCCCGGTTGAGCATCCCCACGTCCACGTTGGCCAGCAGCGGCAGAATCTCCGCCCCCAGCACGTCCAGGACCTTGGGCACGGCGAAGTTCAGCACTTGGTCCACCAGCTCGCCGTTGCGCATGCGGCGCAGCACGTCCTGGACGAAGGCGTCGCCCGCAGGGTCCTTGTGCTTCCAGAACATGTACACCAGGATGGAGTTCCCCGCGTCCGCCACGGTGCCGGGCTTTGCCGCGTCGCCGAAGCCCAGGTCGCCGATGAAGCGCGTGCAGGGCAGCTTCGATACCGGCAGCGCGAAGGCCTCGTCCACCAAGTTACCCAGTATGTCGAATATCTTCTGCGTGTTGTTGTTCAGCTGCTTGTCCAGGTATTCCAGCACCTGCGTCAGCGGGCCTAAGTCCCCCGCCATCGCGGCGATGCCGCCGTTCTTCTGCAGCTCTTCGAGGGGCTTGCCCAGCTGCGCGCGTAAATTGGCCTTCAGGAAGCCGGCCAGGCCCTGGCCCTTATAGCCGAAGGAGAACTCCAGGTTGTCCGGATAATACGGCTGCTTATAGTTGATCACCTCGCCGCCCCGCTTGGTGCTCACCCGCAGCGCCTCGTCCACGGGGTAGGACTGCACGTCCGCCGTAATGCTCTCCGGGCCTTCGGCCGTGAAATTCACCACCCGGTAGTCCCCGGGGAAGCTGTACAGCCCCGGCACGATGATGTCGTAGAGCACCTCGCCGCTGTCGGAATACCAGGGGCTGATCTCGCTCATGTGCAGGTGCCCGGAGAAGTAGAAGTGCATACCCGCGTCGGCGAATTCCTCGCTGATCTCGCGCATGTTCTCGATGCCCTGGTTCTGCATCACCCGCAGCTGCCCCTGGAACTGCTCGTTGAGGTTGTGGTGCCCCATGGCCACCACGGTCCGGTGGTCCACCTCCACGGCCTTTCGGCACTGCGCCGCGACCCAGGCCCGCAGTTCCGGGCTGATGCGCCGCACGCGGGTATCCAGGGCCACCAGGCGGTAGTCGTCTCCCAAATTCGCGGTATAGCTGAGGGCGCCCTCCACGCTCAAATCCGCAGTATAGAACTCTATGCCCGGCAGATCGTAGCCCAGTTGGTCATAGATCCTGCGGAATTCGCTTACGGTGGTTTCCGGCTGCGCCCGTTCCTTCACGCCGTTGACGAAGATATTGCCGTTGCCCATGTCGTGGTTGCCGGGGATCACCGCAACCGGCACGGGGTGGCCCGCCTCGAAGGTCTCCCGCTCGAAGTCCAGGAGAATCTCCGCCAGGCGCTCGTGCCCCAGATGTTCCCCGTCCGTGGTCAGGTCCCCGGGGATGAGCAGGTAATCAATCTCGCCGCGCAGCGCGCGCGCTTTGATGGCCTCCAGGGCGGAGCGCAGCACCCCCGGCGTCTGCTCGATGGGATGGCCGAGCTGGGTGTTGTCAAACAGGACGTCGTAGTAGTCCCCGGCCATTTCCGGCGGGTAATAATGCGTGTCGGAGACCAGCGCGATGTTCAGCTTGGCCGGCGCGGCGGCGCCGGCGGACATCGGCACGATGACCGGCAGCAGCGTCAGCGCCAGCAGCAGAGCGATGGACTTCAAAGACATTTTTTTCATAACAAATCCTCCTGCAGGGGACGGCGTTCCCGGCGTCCCGAAAAATGATGAAGAGCCTATGGCAAAATCATAGACAACTTTTCCGCTTTTGTCAAGAACTTTTTAAAATAGTGCAAAAACCCCGGCGCATCACTGCACCGGGGCCGCGCTTAACTTATATTTGCCCTGCCCGTTCCCGCCCTATCATAATTATCCAGCACGGCGCCGATCTTGTCCGCGTTTTGGGGCTTGGGGGGTTCATTGAGGATTTTCGCGATCTTCGCCTTGCAGCGCTGCTCCATCGTGAGGGAACCCAGCTGCGCCCAGCGCTCGAAGGTGTTGCGGTCGGAAACGCCGGGGAACCAGTTTTCCCGGTAGTGGTCCAGGGTGTGGCCGCAGTCCAGGAAATTGCCGCCCGGGCCAACCTCGCGGATGGCGTCCAGGGCCTGGGTTTCGCGACTGAGGGGGATGCCGTCGAAGACGCGGCGCAGCTGGCTTACGCTCTCGTCGGCCATGACCAGGAGGTCGAAGGAGTAGGTCAGGCCGAACTCCAGGTAGCCCAGGTCGTGGTTGACGTTGGTGCCGCTCAAGCCCGCCATGAAGATGTAGGTGGCGGCCTCGTTGATGGCCTGGGTGTCCGCGACCTTGGAGGCGCAGCAGCCCGCGAAGCCCCAGGTGGGCAGGCGGTAGAGGTTCCGGCCCAGCTCGCACAGGCCCGCCTGGGTCATCATGGCCTCGGGGGAGGCGTAGGAGGGCTGCATGCTGGCCATGTCCAGGTTCGACATGCCCGCGCCGAACACGAAGGGCGCGCCGGGATTGGCCAATTGGTGAATCACCATGCCAAAGACGATCTCCGCCGCGGCCAGGGTGATGGCCCCCGCCGGGGTGACAGGGCCCGTGCCGCCCGCCATCATGCCCGGGGAATAGTTGGTGGGGATAGAATTCTCCGCCGCGTAAATGAGCTTGTCGATGGCCTCGAAGCCGTGCACCAGGGGGGAGATGGGCTCGTCGTAGAGCAAGAACCGGGGTTTGCGTTTGAGCTCCTCCCTGCCGCCCGGCGCGACGGCCGCCGCGAGCTCGGTCATGTCGTCCAGGCTCTGCCTGGAGCCCGCGACGATCACCTGCGGCTTGGAGGAGTACTTGAGCATGTTCGCGTATTGCAGCTGGTACTGGTGTTCCGGCTTCGCCTCGGAGATCAATCCCATGGACATGAGGAAATCGACGTTGGGCAGGGCTTCGGCCAGGCGCACGGCGTTGACCTGGTCCGCCTCGGTGAAGAGCCGCCGCTCGCCCGTGAAGCTGTCCCGCAGGTAGATGCAGTCGGAACCGGTGCCGAAGTAGGCGTTGCGGCCCCGGAGGTCCATGGCGGGGTTGCCGCTGCGGTCATACAAAACGACGCGGGAGGGCGGGCCCTTCAGGGCCTTTTCGATAAACTCCGCCGGGAGATAGACGCGCTTGCCGTCGATGCGCGCGCCGGCGGCTTGCAGGAGCCGCAGCGCGCCCTCGTGGTGCAGCTCGCAGCCGGTCTCTTGCAGGATCTCGAGCATCCCGGCGTGGATGTCCCGCAGCTGCGCCGGGGAGAAATATTCAAACGCGGAATGGGCGTTCAGTTGCGTGCTGGGCATGGGGCGTACCTCCCTCGTATAATAGTAGTTGTACTTCATCCCCCATCAGGGGCGTGGATTACGGTTGACAAAAGGGGTGTGCCGTGGCAGAATAGACGTGGGACA
>WQTL01000240.1 GCA_009786275.1 Bacillota bacterium
GCCCGCCGCTTCCTCCATGCCGCCCCTCGCGGACCTGCTGGGCATGCTCGGCGGGCTGGGGGGATTGGGCGGATTGGGCGGCGCGGCCTCGCCCAAAGGGGAGACAAACGCCCAAAGCCCGTTCGGGGCCTTCGCGCCGGGTGAGGGCGGCGAGGGCGGCGGCATGGACTCCATCATGATGCTGCTGCTGGTATTCTTGTTGCAGAAGGAGAACGCCGACCAGGGTCTGCTGCTGGCGCTGATGTATATAATGATGTAAAGATGTAGAGACGCACGGCAGTGCGTCTCCTGTTATCGATTTGTTTGCATGGGGGAGACGCACTGCCGTGCGTCTCTACATTGATACTATTCCCACAGATACACCCTGCACTCCCACGGCCTGGTCACGAAGCAGTTGCTCTGCGTCTCCGGCGGGGCGTAGTTCCCGAGCACCTGCCTGCCCTGCGTCAGGTCGAAGCCCTTGGGCGCGCAGAACTGCACGGGCTTGTCGCCGAACGCGCAGATTACCAGCAGCTTCTTGCCCTCGTATTCCCGGGAATACACGAACAGGCTGCGGCTGGATTTATAGTGCTCCTGATAGCTGCCGTAGATCACCAGGGGATTCTCCTTGCGGAATTGCAGCAGCGCGCGGTACCAGTGCAGGATGGAGTTGGCGTCCGCCTCGGCGGCCTCCACGTTGATCTCCGGATAATTCGGGTTCACCGGGAACCAGGGTTCGGCCTCGCTGAACCCTCCGTTCCTCCCGCCTGACCACTGCACGGGGGTGCGGGCGTTCTCGCGCGAGCGGCGGTTGGCCAGCTTGACGAAGCGCTCCTCGCTGAAGCCCAGCTTCTTGAACAAATTATAGTTGTTGAAGGTGATGACGTCCTTGAACTGGTCCAGGCGGTCCAGCTTCGTGTTGGTCATGCCGATCTCCTGCCCCTGGTAGACGAAGGGCGTGCCGCTCTGCAGGATATACGACGCCGCCAGCATTTTCGCGCTGGCCTCGCGGTATTTCAGGCTGCCGTAGCGGTTGACGATGCGCGGGTGGTCGTGGTTCTCCATATACAGCGCGTTCCAGCCCACGCCTGCCATCTCCCGCTGCCAGGTGGAAAAGGCCTTCTTGAGCTTCTTCAGGCTGAAGGGCAGGCCCACCCAGTCGATGAGGAAGCAGTCGGCCTCCATGTGCTGGAAGTGGAACATGAGGCTCAGCAGGTTGCCCGCCTCGTCGGTGATGTATTCTTTCGCCAGCTTCGGGGTCATCATGGGGGCCTCGCCCACGGTAAACGCGCCGTATTCGTCCAGAACCTCTTTGAACTCCCGCAGGTAGTCCTTCACAGCAGGTAAGCTTGTGTAGTGCTCCAGCCCCGTGCCGATGGGCAGGGGGAAGCCGTTGGGCAGGCCCTCCCGCTTGGCGATGTAGGTGATCACGTCCTCGCGGAAGCCGTCCACGCCCATCTCCAGCCAGAAGCGCAGGATGGACTTGACCTCCTCGCGCACCTTGGGGTTGGACATGTTGAGGTCCGGCTGCCCCTTGGCGAACACGTGCAGATAGTACTCGTCCAGGTCCTTATTGTATTCCCAGGCCTTGCCCTCGAACACGCTCAGCCAGTTGTTGGGGGGCTTTTTGCCGCCCGGCTTCCTGCCCTTGCGCCAATAATAATAATCGTGGTACTGGCTGTCCGGCTGCTCCTTGGAAAGCTTGAACCATTCGTGCTCGTCCGAGGTGTGGTTGATCACCAGGTCCATGATGACCTTCATGCCCCTGGCGTGCGCGCCGTCGAGCACCCGCTTGAAGAGCTCCAGGTCGCCGTATTCCGGGTGGATGCCCTTGTAGTCCGCGCAGTCGTAGCCGTAGTCGCGGTTGGGGCTGGGGTAGAGCGGCGAAAACCAGATGGCGTCCACCCCCAGGGCCTTGATGTAATCCAGCTTTTCCAGCACGCCGTGCAGGTCGCCGATGCCGTCGTTGTTGCCGTCGGCAAAGCTGCGCGGCCAGATTTGGTAGACGGACATCTCTTTCCACCAGGTGGGGTTGGTTTCGGTAGGCATACGATTCTCCTCTTTCCTAAAAATCTGTATGTATTATAGCATGGATTCGCCGGAATGCAAAGGTTTTCCTTGACTTTATTTTGCCGTGCGTGCTATAATGCTTTTTAATCTTTTCAGTGGAGGCAATCCCATGGCCCTGTACTTAGCCATCCCCGCGCGTGAGCACAAGCATGCGTGGAAGCAATATGAGAAGGAGCTCCTGGCCGCGGGGGAAATCAGCGGCCGGATCAAAAGCTACCGCACCTTTTTGCGCCAGCGCAGGCGTTTTTCCTCGGAAGAAACCGTGCCCGACGGCTATGTGCCGGACACGCTGTATTTTTTGATGGACGACGGCGGGGACAAGCTCCTCGGGCGGGTCTCCATCCGCCACCGGCTCAACGACTACCTGCTCAACAACCCGGGCGGGCACATCGGCTATGCCGTGGCGCCCGGCGAGCGCCGTAAGGGCTACGGCACGCAGCAGCTGCGCCTTGCCCTGGAAATCTGCAAAACGATGGGCCTTGGCCCGGTGCTGGTCACCTGCCTCAAGGAGAACGTCGCCTCCGCGAAGGTCATCCGGAACAACGGCGGCGTGCTGGAGGACGAGCGCATGAGCGCGGAGGGCAAGGTGTTCCAAAGGTACTGGATAACATTATGAGGAGGAGGATTGTATGGCTTTACGTTTGCAAAAACCCGCGCGTGAGCACAAACAAGCTTGGGAACAGTTGATGCGGGAATTCCAACAGGCCGGTGAAAAGTATTTCTACAGCAAAACCTACAGACAATTCCTGCGCAGAAGCAGAGCCCACGAAAAAGGCAAGCGCCTGCCTCAAGAGCCCCATGTACCCACTACAATCTACTTTCTTATGCGCGACGGCAGCCCAAAGATCATCGGCTACACCGACATCCGCCACCAATTGAATGACTTCCTGCTGAACGATCTCGGCGGGCACGTCGGTTATGTTATCGCGCCCAGCGAGCGCCGTAAGGGCTATGCCGTACAGCAGCTGCGCCTGGCACTTGAAATATGCCGCGAGATGGGCATCAACCCGGTACTGATCCCGTGCCTCAAGGAGAACGTCGCCTCCGCGAAGGTCATCCGGAAGAACGGCGGCGTGCTGGAGGACGAGCGTATGAGCGCGGAGGGTAAGGTGTTCCAGCGGTATTGGATAACACTTTTGCCTTGACATCAACCCCGCTTGTGATATAATGAATTAAGCATTCAGCATTCAGAATTAAGCATTAATAAAGGGGGGGTTCGCCGTGACCCGCAAGCGCTGGATTCTGCGCGGGGGCCAGGCCGAGAACCGGGCCCTGGCGGCCTCGCTCGCCCAGGAGGGGGAGCTGCCCCCCTTCGCCGCGATGATGGCGCTGGGGCGCGGCGTGGCCCCGGAGGAGCTACCCGGCTTTTTGGGGCTCGCGGCGGAACCCCTGTGCAACCCCTACGACCTACCGGACATGGAAGCCGCCGCCGAGCGCGTGGAGCGCGCCCTGGCCCTGGGCGAGCATATCACCGTGTTCGGGGACTACGACGCCGACGGCGTGACAGGCACGGCGCTGACGTACCATTACCTTTCGTCAAAAACGGAGTATGTGGACTGCGCCCTGCCCGACCGCCACAAGGAGGGCTATGGCCTGAGCATGGCGGCCATCGACCGCATGGCCGGGGGCGGCACGAAGCTGCTGCTCACGGTGGATAACGGCGTGAGCGCCCTGCGGGAGATCGCCCACGCGAAAGCCCTGGGGATCGACACCGTGGTCACGGACCACCACCAGGTGGGCGGCACGCTGCCGGAATGCGCGGCGGTGGTCAACCCCCATCGCGGCGACTGCGGCTTGCCGTTCAAGGAATACACCGGCGTGGGGCTGGCCTTCCTGCTGGTCTGCGCCCTCGAAGGCTGCGAGCCCGAGGAGCTGCTGCCCGCCTACGGGGAACTGGTCGCCTTGGGCACCGTGGCCGACGTGGCCCCCCTGCTGGGGGACAACCGGGCCTTCGTCCGGGCGGGGCTGGAAATCCTCAACGAAAGCCCCAGCGTAGGTTTAGCCGCCCTTCTGCGCGCGTCAAAATCGACCAGGCGGCCCCTGGGAACGTCGGCGCTGTCGTTCACCCTCGCGCCGCGCATCAACGCGGCGGGGCGCATGGGGCTGGCCGAGGAGGCCCTCGCGCTGCTCCTGTGCGGCGACGAGCCCCGGGCCGAGCGCCTGGCCGGGCAGCTGGAGCTCTACAACGAGGAGCGCCAGCGCACCGAGCAGGAGATCCTGCGGCAGGCCCTCG
>WQTL01000241.1 GCA_009786275.1 Bacillota bacterium
ACGGCGGTGAGCCGCGCGCCCTGCCAGTCCTGGCACCACACGCCGCACACGGGCATGCCCGCCGCTTCCGCCGCCGCGAGCTTGCGCTCCACGGCCTCCGTCCCGCCCTGGATCCCCAAAATCGCGCCGTCGTACGCCCAATCCGGCAGAGGAGGCTGTGTCCCGACAAGCCCCGCCCGCAGCCCGCACAACCCCTCGAATGTATCGGCGGCGCCCAGATAGATCACGGGCATCTCATGAAACACCAGCTCATGATACCCCTCCGCCCGGAAATCGAACGCCGCATAGGTATTGCTATCCGCGTGCACAAGATATTTCCGGCTGGAAAAGAACGTCGGCTGCGCGTAGTAGGAGCTCTCCCGCCTGTAGTCCGGCGCCTTGCGCGGCTTCGGGCCAAGCAGCGCCTCGCCCAGCACCTTGCGTATGATCTCCGGCAGCCGCTGGTGCTCCTGCACCCAAATGGGCACGCGTTCCCCGCGCAAGTCCAGCTTCGCGAAGGTCTCCCCGCAGCCGTATACATGCTCCCCGCTCTCGGCGGGCAATCTCACCCAAAGGCGGTTGAACGCCCGCCCCGGGGCAGGCTTAAAGCGCAGCGCAAGGGGATTTTCGCCGCTTAAGCTTACACGCAATAAAATTTCGCCCGAAGGCCCCGCGTAAGCGGTCTCCCCCGCGCCGCTCTCCGCCGCGCGCAGCGGAATCTTCGCTAAAATTTTGTCTTTGCAGCGAAAACTGCCCCGCCGCATTTTGTAGCGCGCGCGCCCCTCGCCCACCCACAGGGTGAGCGCAAGCAATTGCGCTATGTCCATACGCATCACCGCCCACGTTCGGTTTTTCATAGTATAGCACAGCCGCGCGCCATATGCAATAAAAATACAATCCCGTTTCCCGCCTCAAAACCCCTTGCTTTTCCCCCCGCGCTGTGCTATAGTAGTCATATCACATGATCCGGGAGCCCCCCATGGAAATCAAGCTCGTATCTGAACACAAAAAACGCTTCCTCGATCTCCTCCTCCTCGCCGACGAGCAGGAATCCATGATCGACAAATATTTGGCGCGCGGAGACCTCTTCGCGCTGTACGATCCCGATCTCAAGAGCGTCTGTGTCGTCACCGCCGAGAGCCCCTCCACCTGCGAGCTGAAAAACATCGCGACCTATGAGCAATACCACGGCATGGGTTACGCCAGCAAGCTAATCTCGTGCATCTCAGCCTTTTACAAAGATAAATATCGCACCATGCTTGTCGGCACGGGCGACGTCCCATGGATCCTCCGGTTTTACGAGAAAAACGGCTTTGTCCTTTCCCACAGGCTCCCCAATTTCTTCACGGACAACTACGGCCACCCCATGTTCGAGGACGGCATACAGCTGGTGGACATGGTCTATCTGAAGAAAGACTTATAACCCGGAGGTTTCGCCATGGAGCACTCCTCGCCGCCAACCAGCGGCATCACCTGGCGCGACAAAATCGGCTACGCCCTGGGGGACACCGGGGGCACGCTCTTTTGGGGGATGACCGGCTCCTTCCTGCAGCTGTTCTACTCGAAGGTGCTGCGCATCCCCATGAAGCGCATCGGGACGCTCCTGCTGGCGCTGCGCATCTGGGACGGCATCAACGACCCGCTCTGGGGCTCGATCGTGGACAGGAGGCCCGCCGGCAAAAACGGAAAGTTCCGGCCCTACCTGCGCGCCTTCTGCGTGCCCCTGGCGGTCTGCGGCGTGCTGCTGTTCACGAAAATTCCGGGCCTCAGCCCGCTCCAGTATCTGATCTACGCCTACATCACCCACATCCTCTACGAGGGCTTCTACACCACGGTGAACATGCCCCTGGGCGCCATGGCCTCGGTGATCACCGACGACGGCGCGGAGCGCTCGCAGCTGTCGATCTACCGCTCCATCGGCTCCGGCATCGGCAGCGTGCCCGCTTCGATCCTCCTGCCCTTCTTCGTCTACTCCGTCAACGCCGATGGCGGCAAATTCCTGGATCCCCAAAAGATGTTCCTCGCCGCGGTGATCTTCGCCGTCGTCAGCGTCGTGATCTACCTGCTCGCCTTCCGCCTGACCACCGAGCGCGTCCCCCCGCCGCCGAAGGAGGAGCAGCACAACATCCTCAAGACCCTCGGCTCCCTGCTGCGCAACCGCCCGTACATGGCGCTGTGCTTCACCGCGATGCTGCACATCGGCTGCGCGCTCTACACCCAGGCGGTGCACAACTATCTCTACAACGACTATTTCAAGCGCCCGGAGCTCTACAGCCTCGTCACCATCGCGGCGTCCATCCCCACCGGGGTGCTGCTGCCCGTGATTCACAAGCTGGTGCTGCGCTTCGGTAAAAAGCGCCTGTGCGCCTGGGGGCTGCTGCTCAGCGCCGGGGCGAACACCGCCGCCCTTCTGCTGCGCACCGCGAACCCCTATACCTTCCTGGTATTCAGCTTTGTCAGCGGCCTGGGCGGCACGTTCATGGGCATGGAGATCTGGGCCCTCGTGGCCGACGTCCTCGACCACCAGGAGCTGCTTTCCGCCAAGCGCGAGGAGGGCGTGAGCTACGCCTTCTTCTCCTTCGCGCGCAAGCTGGGGCAGACCCTGGCGGGCAGCGGCTCGGCCTTCCTCATGGCGGCCATCGGCTACGACGAAAAGCGGACCGCGCAAAGCCCCGGCGTGGCGAATAAGATGTACACCATCGCCACCCTTGCCCCCGCCATCGTGTACACGCTGATGTTCCTCGCTATGGCCTTCTGGTATTCCCTGACCCCCGCGCAAGAGCAGGCCAACCAGGCCGAGCTGCGCCGCCGCCGCGCCGAAGCGATGGAACCCGAACCCGCAGGGGCGGCATTCTTGCCGCCCGCATAATAATAATTTTGGAGGCCCCCCATGCCCAAATACACCCTCACCCTCATCGGCGCGGGCGACCGCGGCAACACCTACATGTCCATGATCCAAGAGCACTATCCCGATCTCTTTGACCTGGATACCGTCTGCGACCTCCTGCCCGAGCGCATGGATGACGCCGTAGAGTCCTACGGCTTCCGGACGAAGGAGGCCGACTGGCAAAAGGCCATCCTCGCCGGCCGCCCGGACATCGTGCTCCTCGCGGTGCCGGCGTATTTTCACTGCGATATGGCCATGTTCGCCATGCGCAACGGCTGCCACGTCCTCAGCGAAAAGCCCATGGATCTCTCCCTGGCCAAGTGCTTCGCCCTGAAGCAGTGCCGCGAGGAGACCGGCAAGGTCCTGGCCGTGGGCATGCAGTACCGCAACGTGCCCTGGTTCCGGGCCATGCAGCATGCCATGGAGCAAAAGCTCTTCGGCGAAAACCTCATGATCCACTGGTCGGACTTCCGGGAGACCCGCCCGAAAATCGCCATGCACGACGCGCTTTACGGCAACGGCGGCCCCCTGGTGGACATGGCCTGCCACCTGTTCGACCTCATGCGCCTGTGGTACAACTCCGACCCCGTGCGTGTGTATTGCCAGTGGCGGCGCAACGCCCTGCACCGCCCGGAGCTCACCGAAGTCGAGGCCAAGGCGGCGGACGCCTGCCTGCTCACGGTGGAATACGAAAACGGCAGCCTGGGCGAGATGATGCTCAACTGGGGCCTGCCCTTCGGCGTCAACGACGACCTGATGTGCACCGTCATGGGCTCGCAGGCGATTTTTCCCGCCCACGCCGTCCCCTGCGACCCGCCCGTCGAAATCCTCATCGAGGACTACGAGGAGGCGCAGGTCTCCCCCTTCCCGGAGGACGAGGAGGACCTCATCAACCCCGAGCGCGCGGTCCTGCGCCACTTCCTGGCCGAAATCGAGGGCAGCGGCACGTCCCAGGTCTCCGAGGACCACGGCATCGTATGCCTGGCGGCCTCCCTGGCGGCGCTGCGCTCCGGCGCGCTGGGCCGCCCCGTGACCTTGGACGAAATCTACGAACTGCAACCCACGGTATACGAATGCATGACCGCGGCAGAAAATTGATAAGGAGTACACTATGACCTGGTCCTTCCACAACCCCGTAAACATCCGTTTCGGCCCCGGCTGCGCCGCAGAAACAGCCGACTTTCTGCGCGCTCTGGGCCTTACCCGCGCCGCCCTGGTGGCTGACCCCGCGGCCCTGCGCTTCGGCCTGACGGACATTGTCACCGCGCCCGCGCCGGAGCTTTTCTACACGGACGAAATCTTCGCCCGCATGCAGCCCAACCCCACGGAGCAGAACATGCTGGACTGCGCGGCCTTCCTGGCCCGGGTAAAGGCGGACGCCGTGGTGGCCGTCGGCGGCGGCAGCGCGCTCGACTGCGCGAAGGCGGCGGCGGGCGGCCTG
>WQTL01000242.1 GCA_009786275.1 Bacillota bacterium
CACCAGCTGCCGCACCGCGCCGTTACTGGCCTGCACGATGGCCCCGGGGCTGATCTCGCGGCCCCCCATCACCAGGTCCTCGAAGGCGCTGCGGCTGCCGGAGCCCTCCTCCCGGGTGATGATGTGGATTTTGGCGTCCCGCCCGCCCAGGCTGCCCCAGTTGGTGATACTTTGGGCATAGACGGCGCGAATTTGCCCGAGGCTCAGGTCGCTCACGGGGTTGGAGGGGTGCACCACGACGGCCAGGCCGTCCTTGGCGATCTCCACGGACCACAGGGCCGCCTCGCTGCCCTTCAGCGCCCGGGAGGACATGCCGATGTCCGCCGTGCCGCTCTGCGCCGCGACGATGCCCGCCGAGGAGCCGCCGCCCTGCACGTCGATCTCGCCTTCATGCGTGTGCGCAAAGGCCTCCTCCAGAATCTCGGCGTAGGGCTGCACGGAGGTGCTCCCGGCGGCGGCGACGGCATGGCCCGGCCGCGCGCCGCAGGCCGGCAAAAGCGCCAGCATGGCAACCGCGAACAAAATCTTTTTCATACATTTCATATCCTACCCGAACCTGCCCGTAATATAGTCCTCGGTGCGCTTGTCCCGGGGGTTGGAGAACATCCGGAGCGTGGGGGCGTATTCCACCAGCATGCCCACCTTGTCCTCGCCTATCATCATGAACGCCGCCATGTCCGAGATACGCAGCGCCTGCTCCATGTTGTGGGTGACGATGAGGATCGTGTAGCGCTGCGCGAGCTCCGTCATGAGCTCCTCGATTTTCATCGTGGATTCCGGGTCCAGGGCGCTGCAGGATTCGTCCATCAGGATCACCTCGGGCTCCACCGCCAGGGCCCGCGCGATGCACAGGCGCTGCTGCTGCCCCGGCTGGAGCGCCTGCGCCGGCCCGGCGAGGCTATCCTTGAGCTCGTCCCACAATGCCACGGCGGAAAGGCTGCGCCGGGCGATCTCGTCCAGCGCGGCGCGGCGTTTCACCCCATGGCTGCGCGGGCCCATGACGAGGTTGTCATAGATGCTCAAGGGGAACACGTTGGGCTTTTGGAACACCATGCCCACGCGGCGGCGCAGCAGGGCGGCGTCCATGCTTTTCGCGTAGATGTCCTCGCCGTCCAGCAGGATTTTTCCCTCCGCCCGCGCGCCGGGGATCAGGTCGTTCATGCGGTTGAACAGCCGCAGCAGCGAGGATTTCCCGCAGCCGGAAGGCCCGATGATGGCGGTGATCGCGCATGCGGGGATGTCCATGGTGACATCCCGCAGCGCGTGGCGGGAACCGTAATACAGGTTGGCCGCGACGGTTTTCAGCTTCGCTTCCGGCATGGGCCCCTCCGCTTGCATAGAATCTGTAGCATGGCCAGCCAAAAAATTGTAGCACGAACGCCGGCCGCTGTCAAGGGGACAAATTGGGCTTCACATGGAAATCAATTTTGCAGCAGGGGCAAAATAGAGCAGCAGTCGAGCAGGCAATCGAGCATAATTTTTGAGAAGGGACGCTTGGACTCGGTCTTAGCTTTGTGCAATTTGATGATGTTCAACGCTGATTTCCGCAGCATGTTGCGGGTTTGCTGAACATTCTCATCTTCTACCCTGCAAAAATCCTCGGCGAAATGCACATCCAGGAGCCAATGCATCGTTTCAACGGACCATTCCATGCGCGCGAGGCGAAGCAATTCTTCGGCGGATAAGCTTCGGCTGGAAATGTAATAGCGCCATTCGTCTGAGGTGCCGGTTTTTGCTGTAAACCGGGTGTTTATGGCTCCGATGCAAGCAAGCTTAGTCCAGTCCTCGCTCCCAAACAGCCATTCAATGTCGCTAGTCGAAAAGGCGCTGCGCCGCTCAATCCGGCCGCTGTTTTTTTCGTGCGTTTCATGATAATCCATGGTTTTTCGCAATTGGTCGTCTTGCACAAAGCGTGCAATCTCCTCTTTCAGCGTTGGCTGGTTGTCTTTGACGCTCAAAAGGTAATCCGCGCATTGATTGACGATCGATTCCACCCACCGGATGAAGCAGCGGTTGAGCGACTCCGGCTTGATGATTTTCAACAAGCAAAGAAGCCAGTAGTACGAAGCCATTCTCAAAATCACGAACCAGCTCGCGAAGGGTGAAATCCGCGTCCTGAAGCTCGACAAGGAAACCGGGAAGCCCTTGGAGGGCGCTATGTTTGGGCTGTACAAGGACGCCCATGGCGAGCGACGGGCGCGTGTGGACGATTATCCGCCAGAGCAATGTGATCAAGACGGTTTCCCTTGCTCACGGACGAGGAATATACCGCCGCCTGCGCCAGCACGTTGAACGCCCATTACACCAGCCCCACGGTTATCAAGGCCACCTACAAGGCCATCGAAAACATGGGCTTTACCCAGGGCAATGTGCTTGAACCCTCCTGCGGGATTGGCAACTTCTTCGGCTTGGTCCGTGGTGCTTCTGAAAGTCACGAATGAGCGTATTCCCGGCGAACCCGTGGAGGAAGAAGAACCCGAAGTTCCCGTGGGGCCAAGCGCGCCGCTGCCCAAGACGGGCGACAGCAAGACCATCGTCGTCATCGCCCTGGTGGTGCTGATCCTTGCGGGCGGGGCCGTGCTGTGGCTGCGCAAGCGCGGCAAGGACGAGGAAGTGGCAGAGCCTACGGAAGAAGAAAACGCGTAACCAAAAACCAAGCGGGAGGCAGTCGCAAAGCTGCCTCCCGCGCTTACATCCTTGGGCTATTCATCTTCGTCTTCCATATCTTCCGCTTCGGCGATTTCGGTAAGCTCGCGCAATTTGCTTTCCAGCAAGGCCTTATCCGGCAGGTGCAATTGATAATCCGCTTGTTTTTCTCGTCTGAAATCATTGTGCGCTCATACAGCAGGCTGTTGATTTGCCGTTCCAACTCACGGGCCGAGTAGTTATATTTCCTCGCCAACGCAATATAAAACTCTCGTTCCACGTCTGTTTTTGCGGCCATCATGATCAACACATTGTTTGACCAGCTAATTTCTCTCGACAGTGTCGAGAGTTTTTCGTTGCCGCTGTATGTTTCGAAAAACTGCTTCATTCGCCAGATATTTTGCGGAGAAAAGCCCCGAATACCAACATAACTGTGCTGCACAAAGGCGGAGAATTCCTTTACCACCGATTTTCCCCAACCTCCATCGCACACCTTTTCGCTGACCTGCTGGCCGACCTCCCAATACATTGAGATCAGCTCGCGGTTCACCGCGCGGTAGGCATTCTCCCGTGCCCGCTCAATGATGGACAGGAGCGCGGCGAAGTCGTTATTGTATTGCCCAAGCTGAGTGCATCCAATGTCCAAAGCGCCAGCTGCGAGAAACAGGGGGAGGGCTGGATTGTTAAAATCAACTTGAAGGATGAAAAGATAGATATAAATGCGACTATGGCAGGCGAAGGCACCAGGCGTGAACCTGCCTACGCCACCTGTATGGATGTTGACCTCGGCGAGAAGGAACAGCATAGCTCTGGTTCCGGCGGGCAGCAGCAATCCGGTTCAGAAGGTGATTTTGATTCAAGCGCTTTCTCTATGGAGGGGGCTTTCTAGAACGGCGCTATCGTCGCGGTGTTCGACAAAAACGGCCAGCTCACCTCACTCACGACTTCCTTTAGCAACAATACAAGCATCAGCATTATCGGGATGAAGGTAAAGTCGAATACAAATGCAAAGCAGGAATACCAGCTTACATGGTGACGAGGACCGCATAAATACGAAGGGGGAGGCTGTAATATGTCTGAGATTCAATCTATCGCCGAGGCAACCGTTGGCAGTGCAGTCCTGGGCTGCTATGGCGTGGCAGGCATGAGTTGCACGGGCCTTTTCCAGAGTGTGCGTTCGCTGCTATACACCGAGCGACAGTTTAATAACAAAGGGGTGCGCGTTTACAACAACGGCGACGATTTAACGGTTGACCTGCACGTTATCGTTAGACAAGTTGGTTGGCCGCGTTGCGGTATTCGGGCCGCAGCGCATCGGGCCTCATGACTACGACACGCCCATGAAGATCGGATTCTGTTCCGTCCGATGGCAGGCAATGCTCCTTTCCGAGTACCTCCTGTGGCTCGTTTGATTGTTCTCGGTCAGCCCGTACCTTGTCAACCTGCCCTTGCACCCGGTGCAGAAGTTCCTCCATCATTTCAAGGTAATCGTTGCTGCCTAAACCCTCCGAGGTGCTTTCCAGCCCCAGGCCATGCAATTGCTCGCAATAGAACACCGCATAGGTGGTTTCCTTGTTGTTCGGGTCGTATCTGCGGTGTACCCCAACCTTCGGACAATCTTGAATAGACTTGAAAACAAGGTGCGATTTATGTGGTATAATGGTGGTGCTTTACTCGACGGG
>WQTL01000243.1 GCA_009786275.1 Bacillota bacterium
GGTGTAGCTCAGCGCGCTCATGGCGCTCTTGAACTCCTCCTTGCCGCACAGGCAGCTGACGTTCCAGCCGTTGGCGATGGCCTTGCAGAAGCAAATGAGGTCGGCCTCGAAGCCGTAATGCGCGTCGGAACCCGCCAGCGAAAGCCGGAAGCCCGCGCGCACGTCGTCGACGATGAGCACGATGCCGTTTTTCGTGCATAGCTCGCGCACTTTCTGCCAGTAGCCCTCGGCGGGCAGCTCGTTGTCCAGGTAGTTCCCGTGCATATAGGGCGTGGAGATGAACGCCGCGATCTGGCCCGCGTTTTCGGCGATGACGCGCTCCAGCGCCTCGGTGTCGTTCCAGGGGATGTAGAGGTTGTCGGCCACGTCCCCGGGCGCCACGCCGGGGTAGTCGATCTTCTGCGTCCAGGGGGCCACCCCGTGGTAGAACCCGCTGACGAAGATGATCTTATTTTTGTGCGTATGGGCCCTGGCGCACATGACGGCCGCGGTGGTGGTGTCGCCGCCGTTCTTGGCGAAGAAAGCCCAGTCGGCGCTCTTGACGGTATCGACCATCAGCTCCGCCAGCTCCACCATCTTGTAGGAGGGCGAGGTGAAGCAGTTGCCCAGCTTCGCCTGCTCCATGGCCGCGGCGTCCACGTCCGGGTCGTTATAGCCCAGGACGTTCGGGCCGTAGGCGCACATGTAGTCGACGTACTTGTTGCCGTCCACGTCCCAGAAGTAGGCGCCCTGCGCGCGCTCGCCCAGCAGGGGCCATTTCGTCACGGGGATGAAGTTGCCCTCCGCGGGGCCCAGGTGCCCGTAAACGCCGGAGGGGATGACCTTCGTTGCGCGGTCGAACCATGCCCGGCTCTTTTCGTGGGTGTAGATATCCATGGTGTTCCTCCTATTGTTTATTGGTCTTGCTCTTCAGAATCGTCAAAATCCAGAAGGGAGAGCAATTCGCCGATATCCCTGGCGCTATGCCAAATCCTGCATATCTTTACATGTTCGCCGATGACCTTGTAGAAGATATAAAATTTCCCCTCCGCCACAAATCGGTACGCAGGCTCGTAGTAACCAAGCGCAGAAACCGATTTTCCCCTGTTCGGGAAAATACACAAATCTTCCGCTTTCGCCACAATGCGCTGCCGTACGTTGTGGGCGGCATAGGCACTTTTCTCGGTCAAGTAGTCCGAAATCAAATGCAAATCATCCAGAGCCGTCGGCGTGAAGTGGACATCATATTGTTTCATCTTCCAACCACGCCTCCATATGCGCCTTGACTTCATCAAGCGTATAGTATTCGCCCCGCTCAATCTCCAATTCCGCTTGCAATAGCTTCGCGCGCAAGTCCATCAGTTCGTTCTGCGCGTGATAGCGATCCAAACTCATCACCACCAAATCGCCTTCTCCGTCTTTGGTTAAAAAGACAGGCTTGCCTTTTGTGTGGCAATAATTCGACACTGTGTGGAAATCGTTTTGCAGCGCGGTTACAGGCCTTATCATCATAGCTTTTTTCCCTCCGTCCTTACGCCAGATACAGCGCGACCCTGTCCAGTATGCGGTTGAGGTTGTCGATCATGTTGATCATGCCGTGCATGGCGATGCTGCCGTCGCCGATGCAGGCCAGGGCGTTCACCTTGCCGTCGAACAGGGCGCGGGCCAGCGCCAGGTTCTCGAACTCCATGATGGCGCGGGGGTTCGCCGGGCGCTCCTTAATGGTGCTGAGCACGTGGTTCTTCGCGCGGATGGTCGCACCCGCGCTGCCCTTCACGGAAAACTGCACGTCGCCGTCCGGGATATGCGACGCGCTGAATTTGCCGATCTCGTCGTAGTCGCCGATCTGGCTGAGGGCCACGGCGATCACATAGAGCATGAGCACGGTGCTGCGCTCGGCGAACACGGGGTCGGCCAGGTCCTCCTCGGTGGCGCGCAGGTATCTCTCCAGGCGCTTGGTGAGGGCGTCGAAGTCCTTCAGCAAAAAGTTGATGTGCTGAAAGCCCTTCACCGGGATGGGGGTCGCCTTGCCGTCCACCACGGCGTTGAATTTCTCGCAGGAGCCCACGGGGATTTTGATGCTCGCGTTGCTCTTCACGCCGGGCTCCAGGCGCACACGGCCGTTGCTGAAGGTCAGGGTGGCCTTCGGGCCGTCCTTCACGTCAAAGGCCAGGGAGACGGTCTTCTTGTTCGTCAGCAGCGCGCGGGCCTCGGGGTCCAGCTCGCAGAGGTTTTCCAGCGTGCCCATGACGGCGTACATGTTGATAAACGCAAGCGTCTTTTGATCCAGCAAGGTCAGATCCCTCCTTTGGTTTTGTCTTATATTATTTTAACACAATTTACTGAAATGTCAATGTGTTTTTCAGCAGGGTTTCTCAATTGAATTCGCGCCGGGCACGCAAAAGCCCCCCTTACAAGGAGCGAGGCCTGTTTGGCGTTATCGCTGCTTTTCCGCGGCGAAAAATATTGCATGGCGGTCAGTCGCTCCGCGGCACAAGGGGGAACTCTTTGTGCTGCGCACCTCCCCCTCGGCGCTGCGCACCGGCCCCCCAAGGGGGGCGTCCTGACGAGGCGGCAGGTTTGTTTCGCAATCGGCGGGATGAATGCCCGGTCTGTCAAGATGCCCCCCTTGGGGGGCCGATGCGCAGCATCGAGGGGGAGGTGCGGAGCACAATCGCGCAGCGTCGGGGGTGTACCCTACCCCAAGCACAACCCCTCTATCTCCCCACAGCTTTCCACCAAAAAATCCGCGCCCGCCCGTTCCAGCTCCTCCCGGCTGCCGTAGCCCCACAGCGCCCCCGCGCAGGGCACCCCCAGGGCCTTCGCGCCCTCGGCGTCGAAGCGCCTGTCCCCCACCATGAGGCAGCGGCCCGGGGGCACGCCGCACTGCCGCGCCGCCTCGGCGATGATGTCGTCCTTGCCGCCGTGCAGGCGGTCCAGCGCCACGCCGCACACCGCGTCGAAGCACTCCCGCAAGCCGATGCCCCCGAGCACCTTCTCCAGGAACACCGTGGGCTTCGAGCTCGCCACGGCGGTCTTGACCCCGGCGGCGCGCAAATTCCGCAGCAGCCGCTCCATGCCGCCGTAGACGCGCAGCTCGAAGCAGTTGCCCCCGGCGTACTCCCTGCGGTAGATTTCGATGGCCCGCCGGGCCTCCTCCGGGCTCATCCCCGCGAACTGCGTAAAGCTGTTTTGCAGCGGCGGCCCGAGGAAGGGCATGAATTCCTCCATGGTCCGTGTGGGATAGCCCAGTTCCGCAAAGGCCGCATTGGCGCTCTTGAGGATCCCCGGCGCGGAATCGACGATAGTGCCGTCGTGGTCGAAGATGACCAGGTCGTAGTTATGCATACAGGCGCCTCCTCGCTTTTTTCGTGCACACCGCGAATATCGCCGTCCCCGCCGCGGCCACGGCGAACCACACCCATACCGTGGCCTGCCAGCCGAAGCGCTCGGCCAGCAGGGCCGTGCCCAGCATGGAAAGCGCGCTGCCCGCGTAGACGAAGGCGTTGATGATCCCCGCCGCCGTGCCCGTGGCCCCGCAGCGCCCGAAGCGCGCGGGCAATTGGCACACGGCCGCGAGGTTCACCCCGTGCATGCAGCCGGTGAGCAGCGCCATGAACGCCACGCCGGCGGGCAGCCAGCGCGTGCCGCACAGCCCCAGCCCAAGCGCGGCCAATGCCCCCGCGCCGTAAAACCACTGGGCGCTGCGCAGCTCATGGTTGATTTTCTTCGCGATTTTCCCGGTCGCCCATAAGCTCACGATGGCGAACAGCGGCAGCACGGCGGCGGTGAGCACGGATTTCGCGCTGCTGAACGCCGGGTAGCTCTCCGTGACCAGCACGGGCATCCAGGCGGTCACGCCGTCGCGCAGAATCCCCTGCAGCGCCACCGCCAGCAGAATCGGCGCCAGCCCGAAGCCCGTGAGCAGCTTGCGCATGGAGACCGGCTCAGCCTGCGCCTGCGGCGCTTCAGAACAGTCAACTGTCAATTGTCCGCTGTCAACCGGCGCAAGCCTGCGCCAGCACAGCGCCGCGCCAATCGCCGCCGCAGCGGAAATCACAAAAACCCACCGCCACGAGCCGAACCGCGCGCACAAAAACACCAGCAGATACACCGATACCGTGCCCGCGCTGCCCGCGATATTCACGTGCACGGTGGCGCGCCGATAATCCGCCGGGGACAGCTGCCGCGCCATGAACTGCACCAGCGCGGGCCAGAGCATCGCCTGGGCGAAGCCGTTGGCGCACCAGACGGCGGTCATGGCCAGGGGCAGGCGCGGTCCGGGGAACCAGGCGGGGCAGCCCGCCAGCAGCAGGTTGCAGGCCGCGCTGGCGCTCAGGCCCCAAAAGATCATCCG
>WQTL01000244.1 GCA_009786275.1 Bacillota bacterium
CGGCCTCCACGTACTGCGCGAACTGTTCGTCCGTCAGGCCCAGGGCGTTTTTCGGGTTGGTAATCCCGCCGTCCGGCTTGACCGCCTCGTCAAGGGTCATGCCGAGCTCTACCTTGGGATCTTCCTTTAGCTGCGCGAGGATTTCCTCCGGCGTGCCGGTGAGGGTGTCCTTCCCGCCGGGCGCGGTACCGCAGGCGGCGAAGGCCAGCAACAGGGCCGCCCCCGCGAGGATACTGAGAATCTTTTTCATGTTCGTGCTCCTTTCACTTTTTGGCTGCAGCTCCAGTGTAAAGCTTCTGGCTGCTGAAAGGTCAAGGTTTGAAAATGTTAAACTTTTTCTGCATTCTGAGTATAGCACAGGCTTCGGCGCTTTGCAAGGAATATTTTCACATTTCGGCATGATTCAGCGGAGGAACGCCATCGACCGCTCGAAGGCCTCCCGGGGGAACTGCTCGGTGAACATGTGCCCGCCCCGCATGGTCTGCGACTGCGCGTTTGGCAGCGCTGCGGTGAGGGCGGCCCCCGCGTCCGCCGTGACGATATAGTCGTTTTCCGCCCACAGCAGCAGGATGGGGATTTTCAGCTTCGCGGCGGCCTCCAGGTCCACGGGCGCGGCGCGCTGCGACATGTAGAAGATGCTCTTCACGGTGCCCGGCAGCTTCAGCGGGCCGGTGATTTTCGCGATGTCGTACCGCAGGCCGTAGTACAGGTCGGCGTTGGCGGCGGCGGCCAGCAGGTGCACCACGGGGTCCATGTACAGCAGGGGCCGCAGCAGCGGGGCCGCCAAATTGCCCATGAGCTCCGGGTCGAGGCCCGGCATCCCGCCGGTAGGGCCGCCGCCAGCCGCGGCAGCGTAGAGCAGCAGCGCCGATACCTTGTTCGGGTATTGCACCGCGATGTTCAGCGCCACCCCGCCGCCCATGGAGTGCCCCGCAACGATCCATTTCTTGCCGGGCGCGAGCTTCTCCATCAGCGCCGCGGCGATCTCCTCCCGGGGCTTGGGCGTCACGTCCCGGGATTCCCGCGTGCTGTAGCCGAAGCCGGGGAAGTCCATCATGGCGCATAGGTAACCCGCTTCGCTGAACAGCCCGGCGAGCTCCTCCCAGTACACCGTGGAGCTGACCATGCCGTGGAGGAAAAAGACGCGGCCGATCTGCCTGCCCTTGGCGGGGATCACCCGGTAGTGGATGTCGTAATCGCCGATGCGGAAGGTGGTTTTTTCGCTTGCGGAAGCCGTCAGGGCAAATGCCGCCATCAGGGCGAGGGCGAGCAGCAGCGCGAGTGCTTTTTTCATATAAAACGCCTCCTCTTGCTTATAGATGCCCTGATTATATCATACTTGCGCCCGCTTGGCAAAGCAAAATAAAAAAAATGATCGGGGGGCTGTCATGGGGCCGCCTCGGGGCCGCCTTCAAAAATCTCTTGCAAGCGGCGTCGGTTTGTGGTATATTTAACGTTAAGAACGCGCTGCGCAAAAGAGGTGCTTATATGAGAAAACAAATTCTGGCGCTGGCGGTGGCCTTGGCCCTGCTGTTCCCCCTCTGCGGCACGGCCTTTGCGGCCGCCCCGGCGGACGACACGCCCATCGTCATGGTCGCCGGCTTCACCTCCACGCGGCTGTACGCCGACCCGGGTTCCGCGCAGCGGGTGCGGGTATGGGACGACGCCATGGGCGGCATAACCGGCGCGCTGCTGGGGGAGCTCCCCCGGCTGCTGGGCGGGCTCGCCCTCTGGATGCTGACGGGCCGCACCGGGGTCGCGGGCGAGGCCTTCGAGCGTGCGGTGCGCGGCGTGCTGGGGCAGTTCGCCATGGGCCCGGACGGCAAGCCCGCCCACGGCGTGGGGCCCTGGCCGGGCACGGCGGAGGATTTCTCCTGCAAGGCGATTTGGCGGGACTATCCGGAGCTCGGGCAGCTGGAGGCCGTCTGCCGCGCGTATGCCAAACAGATCGGCAGCGGCAGGGTGTTCGTGTTCCAGTACGACTGGCGCAATTCCACACTGGAAAGCGTGCGGCAGCTGCGGGAATTCATCCGGGAGGTCAAAGCGCTCACGGACAGCGAGACCGTGCGGCTCTTCGGCGAAAGCTACGGCGGGCAGATTTGCGCCGTCTACCTCTCGGAATACGCAGAGGAGGGCGAGGTCAGCAAGGCCGTGCTGGAGATCCCCGCGCTGGGCGGCACGTCCATCCTCCCCTCGCTGCTGCGAAACCATGAATTTTACATCAACGCGGGTGACACCGTGGAAATGGCCTTCGCCTACAGCTGGATGGAGGGCGCGCCGGACCTCGGCTGGCTGCTGAAGCTGCTGCCGCAGTCCCTCATCGCCGGGCTGGGCAGCGACCTGGTGACGCAGGGCCTGCTGCCCAACATGATCACCTGGGGCAACGTGTGGGACCTCATCCCGGCGCAGGCCTACGAGGAGACCAAGGCCGCCATGCTCAAACAGGCGGGCGGGCGCCCCGTCTGGGAGGCCGACAGCGACCGGCTGCACCGGGAGATCATGCCGAAGCTCGGCGCCGACCTGCAAAAGGCGCAGGAGGAATACGGCGTGGCCGTGCGCATCGTCGCCTGCACGGGCAAGCTGCCCGTGTTCGGCAAGCAGAAGATCAACAGCGACGGCCTGCTGGACGTGAGCCTTTCCACGGGGGCCGCCGCGCTGCCCCTGGGCGAGCACGGCCTGCGGCAAAGCGGCGCTGTCTGCGCGGACGCGGGCCACCGGCACCTCTCCCCCGGGGAGGATATCGACGCCTCGGCGGCATGGCTGCCCGAGAACACCTGGTTCGTGCAGGGCACGTTCCACGGCACCGGGGAGCAGGACCCCTACTTGCTGGGGCTGGAGACCGCGCTCATGCTGGACGGCGAGCTGAACGGCGTGTTCGACAAGGCGGCATACCCGCAGTTCGCGCTGTCCCGCCACCCCGGCGAGGGCGTTTACGCGCAGTTTGAGGGCGGCGCGCTGCGCGTCGGCAACCTCATGCGGGGGCAGCAGGTGAGGGTTCTGTCCGTGCGCGCCGAAAAGAGCGGCCTGTGCTTTGCCCCGGACAAAAAAACATCCCTTGCCCCCGGGGAAAGCCTGCTCGTCCCATACAGCGGCGCAATGCCGGGCGGCGGCTATGTGCAGGTGACGGTGAAGTACCGCACGGCCTTCCTGCTCGGGAGCGTCAACCTACCGGTGACCAAGAGCAAAACCTTTGAACTAAGCGTTTCGTGATCAAATTTACATAGGAGGTACCCCTGCTTTGCTGCAAAGAATCATCACGTTTTTTATGGCGATCCCCATGATCCTGTCCACCCTTTCCGCCCCCGGCAGCCCCGACGCGGAGGTGGTCGTCAACCCGAACGCCACCAACCCCTTCATCGCGCAGTACGGCTCGCCATGGATCTCCGCCCACCGTTCCGGCGCGGGGCTCGCCCCCGAAAACACCATGCTGGCCGCGCAGACCATGCTGGCCGCCGACAGCTTCCGCGTCGACGGCTTCGAGTTCGACGTGCGCATCACCAAGGACGGCCGGCTCATCCTGCTGCACGACCCGACCTTCAGCGCCACCAGCAACGCCGGCGAGGCCTTCGGACAGCCCCTGGTGGTGCCGGAGTTCTACACCATGAAGCAGCTGCAGGTGCTCAACCTGGGCGAGAATTTCGAGCTTGGCGGGCAGTACCCCTACCGCGGCCTGCGGGGGGGCGACATCCCCGAAAGCCTGCGCGTGGCGGAGGTGGGCGACGTGCTCTCCTACATAGAGGAGCACTCGGACAGGCAGCCCACCTACATCATCGAGATCAAGATGGGCTTCCACTGGGGCATGAAGTCCGTCGACCGGTTGTACAGCATCCTGAAGGAGCTCGGCATCCTGGACAGGACCGTCGTGGGCAGCTTCTGGCCCCTGCTGCCGTACTACATCGATTGGAAATACCCGGATATGCTGCGCTCCGCCAGCATCTTCGAGGTCCTGGAGTTCTATTACTACGCCCGCACGGACAGCGATTTCTCCCGGGCGAAGGCGAAATACGTGGCCCTGCAGCTCCCCTGCAAGGAGGACGAGACTTTCTGGCCGATCAACAAGGTCAACCTGAACACCAAAGAGGTGGTCAACTACGCCCACAAGTATAACCTCGCCGTGCAGTACTTCACCGTCGATACCCCGGAGCTCGCGCACCTGCTGCGCGGCATCGGCGGCGACCTGATGATGACCGACTATCCGGACATGGTGTGGCGGGAATACGGGTATTAATGATCATAAAGAGAAGCGGGCGCTCAGATGAGCGCCCGCACTTTTTTTATTTCCCTACATCCATTCCACCCAGATCAGCGGCAGCTTGAACAGCCAGCGCCAGGCCTT
>WQTL01000245.1 GCA_009786275.1 Bacillota bacterium
GATACGATAGCGTTTCGGCATCTTTATCACCCTCTGCTATTATATCATTTCTTGCTCAATATTGCAAGCGTTTTAGAGAGGGATTAGTATAAAACATAAGAAAAAGGAGCACACAATGAACGACAGCATTCTCGTCACCGGGGCCAGCGGCTGCATCGGCGGCTGGGTTGTGAAAAATCTGGTGGAGCAGGGCAGGCGGGTGGTCGCCTTCGACCTGTTCCCCGAAAACCTGAAAAAGCTCCTGCTGATCATGTCCGAGGCCGACCTTGCGAAGGTCGAGGTCGTCCCCGGCGACGTGAGCGCCCTGGACGACGTGCGCCGCGCCTTCGCCGCCGGTGTGGACCAGGTGATCCACCTGGCCGCGCTGCAGCTGCCCTTCTGCAAGGCCGACCCCGTCAAGGGCGCGCTGGTGAACGTCGTGGGCACGCAGAACGTCTTTCAGGCGGCAAAGGAGGCCGGCCTCGAAAAGGTAGTCTACTCCAGCTCGACGGCTGTCTACGGCAGCGCCGACGAATACCCGGACGCTACGTTCGGCCACTGGTCGCCGCTGCTGCCCAAGAGCTTCTACGGCGCGTACAAGCAGGATAACGAGATCTGCGCGAAGGTCTGGCATGCCGACGAGGGCGTGGCCAGCATCGGCATCCGCCCCTTCGTGGTCTACGGCCCCCTGCGCGACCAAGGCATGACCTCCACCCCCACATCCGCCATCAAGGCGGCGGTGCGGGCGCAAGCCTACGAGATCTCCTACGGCGGCGCGGCGGAATTCCAGTACGCCGACGACACCGCGAAGGCCTTCATCGCCGCGGCGGACGCGCGGGCCAGCGGGGCCGCGTGCTACAACCTGGGCGGCGGCACCGTGACCATGGAGCGCATCGTCGCGGCCATCGAGGCCGCCTGCCCGCAGGCACGGGGGAAGATCACCTTCGTGGATCAACCGCTGCCCTTCCCCCGCCACAACGATACCGGCGAGCTGGAAAAGGCCGTGGGCAGGCTCAAGTGGACGCCCCTGGAGGAGGGGGTCGCGCAAAGCGCGGAGATGTTCAAGAGGCTGTAGGCATAAAGGTAGAGACGCACGGCCGTGCGTCTCCAAACATGCATATCATTTTTCATCGGAGACGCACGGCCGTGCGTCTCTACTTTTCTTATTCCTTCACAAATCTAATGATCTTCAGCTCGAACCCGTGGAATTCCAGCGTGCCTTCCGCGGGCCCGCGCCCTTCCTCCATCACGCCCGCGAATTCCAGCGCGCGGTGCCCCGCGGCTTTCACTTCGCCGCTTTGGGCGTCCTCGCTGCTGTTGTAGGCCCGCACGAGCAGCCCGTTGCCGTCCTCGGGGACCTTCACGCTTTCGATGACGATATTCACGTTGGAGGAGGCCAGGAAGGGCAGGGGAGCGGCGGCGCTCTCGCCCTGCTGCGTGCGTAACACCGGGTTGTTGAGGAAATACGCCTGTGCGTAGGTGTCCGCGCCGAGCGGGCCCTCGTGGGGGTACAGCGCGTATTCCAGGCTGTGCGCGCCGAAATCCACATTGCGGCCCGGGCCGCCCCGGGGCGAGCGCAGCAGGTCGATATCGAGATAGCCGTCCTTGCAGCGGAAGCCGTACTTGCAGTCGTTGAGCAGCGAGACGCCGAAGTCGCCGTCGGTGAGGTCCACGAACTTCTGCCCGCTGACCTCGAACTGCGCGGATTCGATGGAGTTGTTCTCCGTGGTGGCACGCTTGAGGTGCCCGAAGGGCAGGTTGAAGCTGGCCTGCGGCCCCATGTGCAGCCGGAAGCCCACGCGCAGCATTACGTGCTTGCCGCTGTGGCGCGCCAGCTTCGTGGAAAAGCGCAGCAGGGGGGAGCCGTCGGTCAGGCTGATCTCCTGGTTGATCACGTCGCCGCCGAGCATAAACTCCACCCGGGCAAAGGCCTTCGCGCCGTCGGTGCCGGTGGCGAAGTACATGCATTTGGCCGTCTGGTGGGGCAGCTTGTAGTAGAAGTGCGGGTGGATGTCCCAGCAGTCGCCCGCGTCCTGGTAAAGCTTGAACACGTTCAGCGGCCCCTCGGCGAGCTCCCTGCCGGACTGCTTGTGGATGTACGAGACGATCACGCCGTCCCGGAAGATCACGCGGGCGCAGTCGTTCTCGATGACGTCGTCCTTCGCCTTGGCATAGAACTTCGTCACGGCGGTGGCGTTTTCGATCGATGCGCCGCCGAACGCCGGTATCTCCACCCTGCGCCATTCGCCGTCGACCTGCATCAGGCCTTGATAATCATAGCTGTTGAGGTTGACCGCCGCGCCGCCGCCGTAGATCGCCTGCGCCAGCCGCGCGACGGCGTCCTCCAATTGCTTGGTGAAAACGGCGTAGCGCGCCTGGGATTCCTCGTATACCCGGTTGATGGAAGAGCCCGGCAGGATGTCGTGGAACTGGTAGAGCAGCACTTCGCGCCAGATTTCGTCCAGCTCGGCCTTTGAGATAGGCAAGTCTGTAGGGGTGGCGTGCCAGCCGCCCGCCATAGAAACGAGCAATTCGTAATTGCGCAGCAGGAACTCCACCTTGCGGTTGTACTTCTTGTTGCGCGCCTGCGTGGTGTAGCAGCCCTGGTGCTTCTCCAGGTACAGCTCGCCCCGGTGGTAGGGGTAGCTCCCGTCGTCCTCCTCCGCCAGCTTGCGGAAAAAGCCGTGGATGGTCCCCTGGGTGTACTTCGGCACGCCCTTGAGGTCGGCCATGCGCCGCGCCTGCTCGTAGTGCTCGAAGCCCGGGCCGCCGCCGCCGTCGCCGATGCCGAACAGCGACACCGCCCGCCGCGAGACCTTGCGCTCCTTGTAGCGCTTTTCCCCCTGGGAGGCCATGTCGGGCCGGGCGGCGGCGTTGTAGGTGTTCTCGGGCAGCATATGCGCCAGCACGGGGGTGCCGTCCAGGCCCTTCCAGTGGAAGGTGTGGTAGGGGAACTCGTTGACGGTGTTCCAGCTCATCTTCTGCGTCAGAAAGTACGGCACGTCCGCCAGGGCCATCACCTGGGGCCAGCAGGCGGAGTAGCCGAAGCTGTCCACCAGCCAGAGAATCTCCGGGTCGAAGCCGAACTCCTCCCGGAAATACTGCTTGCCGTAAAAGAACTGCCGGATGAGGGATTCCCCGCCGATGAGGTTCGAGTCGGGCTCCACCCAGGTGGCCCCCTGAATCTCCCAGCGGCCCTGTTGGTAAAGCTCCTTCACCTGCGCGTAGATGGCCGGGTAGCGGTCCTTCATCCAGGCGTACAGCTGCCCCTGCGAGGCCCCGAAGATGGCCTCGGGGTAGGCGCGCAGGTTCACGATCTGGCTGGCGAAGGTGCGCGCGCCCTTGCGCAGGGTCTCGCGGATGGGCCACAGCCAGGCCAGGTCCAGGTGCGAATGCCCCTGCGCGGTGTATTCGAACACGTCGGGATTGTCGTTCTTGGCCTCGAGATATGGCTTCAGGATGGCCCGGTCCCCGGTCTCCACGGCCCGCTTGACGGCTTGGAGTACCTCCCTGGTGTACGCGCTGCGGGGGTTGATGTCGAACACGCCGATGAGCACGTAGCAGTCGTAGAACAGCGCGCGCTTCTCGAAGTCGCAGCGGGCCAGGTGCAGCTTGCGCAGGGTGTAGCTCGCCAGCCCGGTGAGGTAGTAGTTGCCCAGCAGGTCGTTTGCCGCCGCGTCGATCCAGAAGTCGATGCGGCCGGTCTCCCTGTCCAGCAGGCCGTCGGCCAAAACGACGCGCTTGCCCGCTATGCCCCCGCGGAAATCCCCGAAGCTGGTGTAGGAGGTGATGCCCTGCACCGCCTCGCCCTCTTTGGTGTAGACGAGCCCCTCGCCGGAGATGTCCGCCAGTATGCACAGCGCGGGGTCTGCGGGGTCCACGCCTGCCGGGGCCTGCCCGGTGATGTGCATCCACGCGCAGTCGAACTTCGCCCCGGTCCACTTTTCGCCCAGGCGCAGCTCTTTGTATTCCCCGGTCCGGCGCTCGGCGAAGGGCAGGGGCTCGCGGGTCAGCCACAGCTCGCACCGGAGTCCGCACAGGTCCTCGTAGGCCTCGTTGATGAGCTTGTAGATGCCGCGCTGGAGCTTGTCCCGCTCGGCCCTCTGGTGCGGCAGCGGGGAGTTTTCCAGGGTGCTCAGCCAGAGCCAGGCTTTTTCCCCGGCTTTCAGGATGTGTTCGACCATTGCGCGCGCCCTCCTTTTGTTGTATTACCTGAATTATACAATGCTCCGCGGGAAAATGCAAGCGGAATCTTTCTGTTGGCGGATGTGGCTCGGAGAGCGCCGAATAAGCATTTTCCGCGGCGCGCACTGTATAAGCAGGACTCGCCTCCTATTCCGCCGCCGCGCACGCCCGCCGCATCAA
>WQTL01000246.1 GCA_009786275.1 Bacillota bacterium
CGGCGGGCTGGCGGGCTTCTTCAACGGCGTCTGGCGGGTGATCGAATTTTTCCAGGCGATGTTCGCGATGATCCAGGGCATGGCCGCGTAGGGCTGACGCATAACGAATAACGGCGGGCCGGCGCCGGGTGCGCACGGCCCGGGGGTTGTTGTTTCATTCGCGAAAACGCCAAGAGGCCGCACGAAGATGCGTCGCTCCGCGATACCTTCCTCAGTCGCCCGAGGCGACAGCTCCTCCCACGCGGAGGAGCCTGGGGGAGTAAGTGAAAGCGACATTTACTTCCGCTATCTTATGACTGCACAGCCCGTTATGACTTAAGCCCCAAGGCTCCTCCGTGTGGGAGGAGCTGTCCGCCTCGGGCGGACTGAGGAAGGTATCGCGGAGCGACTGAACGCCTTGCAACGTTTTTCGCTGTAGTGCATATCTTGAACAAGCCGCCCATCTCTGAGCGGCTTGGGGTTGTTTCGTTTGCCGGAGTTACGGGGTGACGATCCACTTGATGCAGTTGTCCTTCTTGTTGCCGAAGATGTCGTAGCCCGTCATGATGTCCGCCAGGGGGGCGCGGTGGGTCTGCAGAAACTTCATGCCGAGCTTGCCGGCCTTGATCAGGCGGATGAGGGCGGGGATCTGGTTGGTGGTGACCAGGCCCATGTGGATCTTGATGTTCTTGATCCACAGCGAATCCATGGCCAGCTCCTGCGGCTTCTCGAACACGCCGATGATGGACACCACGCCGCCGGCGCGCACGTTCGCGATGGCCATTTCGTAGGTGGGCTTCACGCCGACGGCCTCTATGCAGGCGTCCGCGCCGCGGCCTTCGGTGAGAGCCTTGATCTCGGCGGCCACGTCCTGCTTCAGGGGGTTGATGGCCGCGTCGGCCACGCCGTTCTTCAGCGCGGTCTCCAGGCGGAAGTCGTTGGTATCCACGGCGACGACGCAGGCGGGGCCCCAGAGCCTGGCGGTGGCCATGGCGCACATGCCCACCGGGCCGCAGCCGAACACGGCCACGGTGTCGCCGGGCTTGATCTCGGCGTTCTCCGCGCCGAAGAAGCCGGTGGAGAGGATGTCGCCCACGAAGAGCACGTCGTCGTCCGTGAGGCCCTCGGGGATCTTATACAGGCCCATGTTGGCGTGGGGCACGCGCACGTATTCGGCCTGGCAGCCGTCGATGAGGTAGCCGAAGATCCAGCTGCCGGTGGTGCACTGGGAATACGCGCCCTTGCGGCAATAGAAGCAGTGCCCGCAGGAGGTGACGCAGGAGACCGCGCACTGGTCGCCGACGTTCACGTTGGTGACGGAGGGGCCCACCGCGACGACTTCGCCGCAGAACTCGTGGCCGATGATGGTGCCGGGCTGCACGGCGGGCAGGCCGCCGGACTGGATATGGATGTCGGTCCCGCAGATGGTGGAGGTGGTCACCCGCACGATCGCGTCGTCGCTCTCGATGATCTGCGGCACAGGTACGTCGTCCAGGCTGATGTTGTCGGGGCCGTGGTAGACGACGGCCTTCATGGGGAAAAGCGGTAGAATCAAGTCCGGGAAAAATTCTTCCAGAAGGAGAAGGTTTTTTCTGATTCCCCTGTTTCAGGCGGATATCCTAATTGAAAATTCCCCCACCTCTTATTCACAAGAGCCAGTTGAATTGCTTCGTTTCAACCGGCTCTTGTGCTTTTTCTATTGGCTGGATGGAGGATTTTTGTTTTACAATTTGTCCAGAACGCTCAGCCGCGAAAAATGCCCGCCTTTCTCGACCTGCGTGTGGATTGCGCCCGCAAATGCAAGCCCCGCCCATTGTTCATGGCCTTCTAACCAGTCGATTTCCCTTGACGCAAAAGCGGACGCTGAACCGGTACCCCTTGAACCCAGATCTCCTCAGTCCCCCAAATACTCGTGGTAATTCTTCGGCAGATCCTCCGCGAAGGGCAGCTGGGCCTCCTCGCCCGAGGGGGGCGCGGGGGCGGGGGCGTCCTCCTCCTCGGCGCTCAGCTCGGCCAGCAGCTCCGTTTCCAGCCTTGCGCGCAAACGCTCGTTTTCCTCCAGCAGGACGGCGAAGCGGTCCTGGCTGCTGCGGCGGTTCATGCCGCTCTGGATGGTGCTGAGCTCGTGCTGGAAATTCGCCAGGTTGCGGCGGATGCCGTCGGTGGTGTCGTTGAAGGAGCGGGAGATGGAATCCAGCTGCTCCAGCAGGGAGGTGGCGGAATCGCTCACCCGGCCGATGTTGCGCCCGGTGGCCTCCGAAATGAACTGGGCGGTCTTGAGGTTGTTATCCACATAGAGGTTGGAGTAGTTGAAGCTGGCCAGCACCATGGAGCGCAGGGTCTCCTCGCTGGGCTGGGTCTTGAGCGCCTGAAGCTCACTAATCTGCGTGCGTAAACCCTCGGCCTCGGCCAGCAGGGTCTCCTGCTTCTGCAGGGCCAGGGCCTCCGCCTGCGAAAGCGCGGCGCAGCGCTGGATGAGCCCGTCCCGCTCCTCCCGCAGCGCGGCCTGGGCTGCCTGCGCGGATGCGATTGCCTGTTGCGCGGCCATGGCGGCCTGCGCCTGCTCGGCGGCCCGCAGGTCCTCCCGTTCCAGCTGCTGCCTGGCGGCCTCGAGCTCGGCGGCCAGGGCCGCTTTCGTGGCCTCCAGGGTGGTGATCTGCTCGGCGGATTCCGTCAGCCGCGTGAGCTGCTCCTGCAGGGCGGGCATCTGCGCGGCGAAGGCCGAGCGCTCGCTCTCCAGGACGGCCAGCTTCTGCCCCTGCGAGAAGTTCTCCTGCCGCAGCAGCGCGAGCTGCTGGGACGCCGCGGCCTTCTCCTGCTGCAGCAGCGCCAGCTGTTTGGAGGCCGCGGCCTTCTCCTGCTCCAGGGCGGCCGCCTGGGAGGCAAGGGCCTGCGCCTCGGCGGCCTGTTGCTCCAGCTGCGCCCGCAGGATGTCCGTCTCCTGCTGGTGCAGGGAGAAGCGCGGCAGCTCGTCGTCCCGGGACTTGATCTCCGCGTGCAGATTGTCTATCTGCGCGCGTAAAACGGCGTTTTCCGAAAGCAGGCCGTCCGCCTGCGCCTGCAGGGCTTGCGCCTGTGCCTGCATGGCCTCCGCCTTCGGGCTCAGATGATCCAGCTGAGCGTGTAAATCGGCGGATTCCTGCTGCGCGGCGGCGAGCAGCTGCTCCTGGGCGGCTTGCTGCGCGGACTGCTGCACGTTCTGCTGCTCCAGGCGCTCCTCCAGCTCCAGGCAGCGCGCGCGCAGCGCGGCCAGCTCCTGCGTCTCCTGGAAGGAGGCGAGCATGGGGTCGGCCTGGAACCAGTCGCCGCCGACGGCGACCGCGCCGCGCTCCAGCTGGTCCTCCAGCTCGCGGACGCGGGCCATCAGGGAGGTCTTCTCGCGCTCCATGCCCTTGGCCTGGGTGTACCACGCGTTCTTGGCCGCCTCAAGCTCCTCCATGCGCGCCAGGTGCTCGTTGCAGCGCTGCTGCGCCTGCGCTATGTAGTTGATGACGTCCTCACGGTCGAAGCCGTGTTTGCCGCGCTGGTGGAAAGGGTATTCCTGTTCCATATACAAAAGACCTCCTGTATGTATAATCAGACTAGTATATAGTATAGCGTATCGGGCGGGGTTTGTCCATGCTTTTTCAAAAAATAGTGTAGAATTTTTGAGCGGGGCACAAGATATGGGAGTTATAGGCTTCGGCATGCGCAAGGATTGGAATGATCTTCCTGAACCCGCTATATTTCTCATTTTCCCCTTGTAATCCGGCCTCGGTTCTGGCATAATATAAACTGGAAAAGTATAAAGGAGGCCCCCATGTCCGCTTCAGAGCTGTTGGCCCTCACCGACGAAACCCGCCTGGAGATCATCGCGCGGCACAGGGCGCGGGGGGTCGCCATCCCCTGCGCGGACGGGGTGATCATCACCGAGGGCGTGACCATCGCGCCCGGCGCGGTGATTTTGCCCGGCACGGTCCTCCTGGGCAGCACCGGCGTAGGCGCGGGCTGCGTGCTCAACAATGTGCAGGCAGAGGACAGCGAGATCGGCCCCGGCTGCGAGCTTGGCCCCTGGGTGCGCCTGCGCCCGGGCACGGTGCTGGGCGCGAACCTGCGCGTGGGCAACTTCGTGGAGATCAAGAACAGCGAAATCGGCGACGGCACGAAGATCGCGCACTTAAGCTATATCGGCGACGCGGACTTCGGCAGGGACGTCAACGTGGGCTGCGGCCTGGCCGTGGCCAACTACGACGGCGAGGCCAAGCACCGCACCGCCGTGGGCGACGGCGCGTTCATCGGCTGCCACAACAGCCTGGTGGCCCCCGTGGAATTAGGCGCGGGCGCGTACACGGCGGCGGGCTCGGTGATCACCGAGGACGTGCCCGAAAAGGGCTT
>WQTL01000247.1 GCA_009786275.1 Bacillota bacterium
CCAACGGCGGTTAGCTGACCGCTCCACGAAGTCCGCCGCTCCCATTACGGCAAGCGCCAGGCTCCCTCCCGATCCACACGAGGCACTCCCATCCACCAAGAGCTTCGTGCCCTCATATGCGGCTTTTATGGTTTTCCATGTCGCTTTCACTGCGTCCTTGCCGCGCTTGACGGCTTGCTCCGCCGCCTGCTTGGTGCGTTGGGCCGTCTGCTTCGCGGTCTTGGCAGACTTCGCCGCCGTCTGCGCCGCCTGCTGTCCCTGCCGCGCGGATTGTTGTACCGTTTTTGCGGCTTTCGCAGAGCGCCCAATGGAGCGGCCCGGCTTCTGCTTCGGCCCAGCGTTTTTGGTATTGCGTTTAAGCTTGTCGGGCCTGTTGCCCTCGCCGCCGCCAGCGTTGGCGGCAGGCGTATCTGCCTTGCCCCTGCTGCGTTGCTGGGAAGCTTTTTTCTTCTTTTGCTGCGCCTTTCGGTTTTGGGCTTTGGCCCTGTCGGGCGCAGCGCTTTCAGCGGGGGTCTGACTGCCGGAAGCGCCCGGTGTTGCTTCGCCGGTGCCGGTGGGGGCGCTGTCAACAGCGGCGGCATCCGCAGCGTCGGCGGGCGGGGCCTCCGGCGCGGGCTTCTCTTTTATTTTCTGCCGCGCCCGCTGGTATGTCCGCTGGACCGCAGTGCGCCCCCGGTTGTCAAGAGCGTCCACAGCCGATGAAGCCGCCGTCTGCGCGTTGTCCTCAATGGCATTCCCGGCGTAATCCTCCGGCGAACCCTGGTGCGTTTCAAGCTGCCGGGCGGCGGCATCCTTTGCCTTGCGCGCGGCATTTTTCATCTGCCTGCCAATGGGCGGGACTGGGCTGCGCGTCTTTATATCCCGTTGTACCTCGCGGGTTTTGATGTTTCGTGGCAATGCTTTTACCTCCAAAAGCCGCCGCCCCCGAAAGGGCAGCGGCCATAGTCAGGATTATTCCCCCGGTTTCGTTGACATGAGCCTGTACAGCGCCGTGTCGGTGGGAAACTCGTTCTTGAACGGCACCAGCGCCCGCCCGTAGCGGATCAGCCCGCAGCCGGGGTCCGCGTTGGTTATATACGACATCTGCTCCGGGGAGATGTTGAGCAGCTTCGCCAGCTTCTCGCGGTCACTGGCAGCCTGGTTGAGCATCACGATAAACTCGCTGTTACTGAGCATGGTGCTTGCCAAAACGCTGTCCAGCAGATACTCCACATTTTGGGTTATAGCTGTCGGATAGGCATTCCGTTTGCGAAATCGCCGCCACGCGCTGTTGAAGAACTCCCCGCTGTGGGGGTTCTCAAACACCACGTGGGCCTCGTCGATGAACAGGTGCGTCCGCTTGCCCTCCTGCCAATTTTTCGTGACGCGGTTGATCATCGCGTCTGTAATCACCAGCAGGCCCATGGACTTCAATTGCCTGCCCAGGCCGTAAATGTCGTAGACGATCATGCGGTTTTGGGTGTCCACGTTGGTCTGGTGGGCGAACACGTCCAGGCTGCCCTCGGTGAACAGTTCCAGGGACAGCGCCAGGTCGTGGGCCTCCGGCTCCGGCTGGGCCAGCAGTTCCTCCCGCAGGTCTTTCAGCGTGGGCTGGCGCTTTTTCTTCTTGAATTTCTTGTACAAGTCGCCCAGGCTGCGGTCAAGCAGGGATTTTTGCCGCCCGCCGATGCCCTCGTCGTCGAGCTGCTCAAACAGCGACAGGATGAACTCCGACTTCTCGGAGATCGCGTCGCCATCGCCATAGCCCTCCACCATGTCCAGGGCGTTGATGTGATCTTTGCTGCCCGCGGCGATACGGATCACCTCGCCGCTCATGGCCTCAATGAGGGCGGCGTACTCGCGCTCCGGGTCGCAGATCAGGATGTCGTCGTCCGTAGCCAAAGCCAGGAAGGTGATCAGCTCCTTGGCGTTGAAGGACTTGCCGCTGCCGGGCACACCCAGGAGAAAGGCGTTCGGGTTTTGCAGCTTGGCTTTGTTGCACAAAATAAGATTGCGGCTTTTGCTGTTCTCGCCGAAGTACACCCCGCCGCTGTCCTGTATCTCCTGCACCCAAAAGGGCATGAGCACGGCCAGGGCCTCCGTGGTGAGTGTGCGCAGGAAATGCACCCGGCGCACCCCGATGGGCAGGGCGGTAACCAGGCCCTGGAGCTGCTGCCATTTCAGCACGGCGATCTCGCAGGAGCTGTTGCCGCGCCCGGCTGCCATGATGGTGTCCGTGTCGTTGTTCAGGGCTTCCAGGCTGTCGGCGGTGTGGATGATGGTCAGGTTCGCCAGCAGCATCCGCTGGTTGCGGCTGAGAAGGTCGTCCTGAAATTCCTTGGCCTCGGCGCGCTGCAATTCCATCTGGTAGGGCAAAACAGCGGAATAGTTGTTGGCGATATTCTGCTTGCGCTGGAAGTTGGCCACATTGGTTTCCACACCCAGCCGCCGCTTCTCCACTTCCTTGATTGCCTCGTCCATGGGCACCGGGATTATATCAATAGATAAGATCAGGTTGCGGCCCTGATCGGTCAGCTCGGCGACGAGCTTGTCCTTGATATACGCGGCGTAGTCTTTCAGGAACAGCGCCCGCCCGAAGCGCTCCCCCATGCGGAAATGGTCGCGGCGGAACGCCAGCCGGGGCGGTGCCACACAGTCGCGCACATCCTGGGCGAAGCCGTCCGCGGGCAGGTTGCAGGCGAACTCGGCTTCGCTGCCCTGGTGGAAAAAGCCGTGCAGCGCCCGCAGGCGTTCCTCCTCGGTGAGAGGGACGCACTTGGAATCGAGGCGAGCGAAGTTGGCAGCCAGCTCCGTACCGATGCGGGCAAAGTAGGCGCGGGCCTCGTCGAGGTCCCGCTTGGTGGCGGTGACGGTGACGAACAGCTCCCGAACCATGCTATTCGCTTGGGTCGTCTTTGCCAACAGGAACGAATTGTACTCGCGCCGGTATTCGTCCAGCGCGTCGCCGCGTTCGGGGATCAGGATTTCCCGCTCGAAGTCGGCCCGATTCAGCTGCCGCATGAGGATGGTCAGTTTCGTGACGGCCCCCACGTCACAGGCGTTGAGCAGGTCGCTGTAACGGTAGAACAGGGCCTCCTTGTCCTCGCGCCCGGCCACGGCATAATTGATGTCGCTGAATTTCCATGTTTTCGAGTATTGGCTGCGCCCGACGCGGAAAACACCGTCCTCCCAGGCATGGGAGATGGGCAGGGCCTGCTGGGTGCTGCGGGGCCAACGCCTGGGGCCGCGGTCACGCTGGGACTGGTTTTTTAGCGTTCGCATCATAGCGTTGCACCCCGCTTTCTCTTTTTGGCAAGCAGGGCCTCGCGCTCGGCGGGCGGCTGAAAGAGCAGCTCCTTCGCCAGAAACAGCTCCGAACCCAGCCAGGCCCCGGCGAGCTGCTCCGCCGTCATGCCGTTGTAGCGCACGAAGCCCAGCGCAGCGAAGGGGGCCGCGCCGACGACGCACAGCCAGCTCGTCACCTCCGTGCCCAGATAGCTCCGCAGACCGAAATAGCAGCCCACGGCGGTGGCGATGGCGCACACGGCGCAGATGAATTGCCGCAGGCTCAGACCGAAAAACACGCTTTCGGTGTAGTCGCGGATTTCCTTTGGGATTTTTACCTCCACTGGAATACCTCCTTCAAGTCCATCATATCGCCCCCGTGTCGGGGGGCTTCGGCGCGGCCTTGGGCTGGTGCTCCCGCACGGTGCGCCCATCGGACGGCTTCACGAAATCCAGCCGCCCGGCGGCATACATGGCGTTGGCGTTGAGCTGCCGCTGCCACGCGCCCTGCGACGGTGCCCATTTGAAGCCATTGCCTTTCAGCGCGGAGCACTGCCCGGCATCGGGGCGCGCGTCGAAGAACAGTTGCAGGCGGTTCGCTTCCGTGTTGGCCTCGGCGCGGCCGCCCGCGAAGTCCCAGCCAGAAAAGCCCACCTCCTGGTTGCGGGTAAGCTCGGCGATGCGTTTTTTTAGGCGGCCCATCTCGCCGTTGTTGTTTTGCAGCTCCCACGACGGATACGGCTGCTTGTCGTAGGACGGGGCCCTTTCCACGCGGACATCCAATTTCGCGGCCTGCTCGTCCGTAATCCCCGGCGCATTCCGGCAGGTGCCGTATCTGCGGAAATGGGCGTTGACGGCCTTCATGGTTTCTTGCAGCGCCTGGCACTTCCCCAGCTTTTCCGTCAGCTTTTCAATGGCCTGCGGGTCGCCGGAAGATATTGCGTTGTTGTGGTATGGCATGAAATTTACCTCCGATTGTTTTTATTAGATTTAGCCGCCGAACATCAGCTCTTATCTTTATAAAAAGAAACGCCAAGAAGGTGAAAACACCGACCTGACGCCCATTATGAAGATAAGGCATAGGGACAAA
>WQTL01000248.1 GCA_009786275.1 Bacillota bacterium
TTCCGTTAGGAATTGCTTGATAAATTCGTCGAATGTCATCGGATATTCTTTCATGCTCCCATTATACATCTTGTGGTTAGGTCAGTCAAGTAAATACCCATTTAAAAGAAATCCCCCGCCGCGCGCTGAACGGCGGCAGGGAAAAGCTCTATATGACAAAGCTTTCGCGCCATCGTTCAAGCTTCAGCTCCGCAGGGCATGCGGGTGAAAAAACCCGCGTGAAGTTGCGTTATTCCATGCCTTGGGTTCGACATGGACTGTTCACCTGCTCGCCGTGTCTCCACGGCTTTGCGGCAGCAACCCGTATCCCTGTGGTAGCCTCACCTACCGAAGCGGTCCGCGCGGCAACCGCGCGAATCTCTTTATTATATTATACGCTTTTCTTCACGCTTTGTCAACGGTTTGTTTTAAAGAAGATACCCCCGCCGGTTCCGGGAAGGCATTCCGTCGGAATTCCCGGAGGATTTCCTTGCCAAGCGGGCGCAAGCGTGTTATAATGGGCTGCGCCGGCCCGGAAATGTTTCAGTGACCGGAGGGCTTGAGCAGTTGCCACAGCTGCAACTCGGATAACCCGGCTTCAGCCGCCTGCGCGCTGTCGGCGGGGTTTACGCTCGCGGGCTGCTGTGCCGTTGAATATTGGGAGGATTGGCATGAAGACACAAGAAACGACCTTCGAGTCCGCGTACAAAACCTGGAAGGGCGAATGGGCCGGCGGGGGCGCGCTGAAAATGCGCTTGCAGGGCAACACCATGGCCTTCGAATACCGGCCCATATTTTATTTCGACGAAAGCTGCGGCTGGGACGGCGCGAAACAGCAAAGCGTCATGGCCAACTGCGCCGAGGCCTACCGGCGCTGGGAAGGAGAGTATGACATCCATGGGCGTACACTTACGCTTGTGCTTAACGTATGCCCGGAAATCACCGAGCACAAGCGGGCCGCCAACGTGCGCTTCCTCCCCGACAAAGGCAGCCGGTCCACCATGGTGCCCCGCTCCCTGATCTGGCGGCGCAACCATTGCTGCGTCGTGACCTACCGCGCGCACGACATGTACCGGCTGGATTCCTACGTCGCGCAGCACGAGCTCGGCCACGTGCTGGGTATCTTCGACGCCTACGGCTACGGCGGGCACTTCAAGGGCAAGTACGTGCTGGGCGTATCGCTGGAAAAGCTGGCGAATAAGCTCCTGCCGGCGGCCCCCTTCGAGCTGACGCCCCGGGAGAGCATCATGCGCGCGGGCGGGCCGGTGACGCCCCTGGAGGCCGAGATGATCCTACTCGCGTGGTCGCGCGGGCGGCTGCAGCTGTATACCAAGAGCGCGCTGACCCTGCTGGGCGCGCAGGTTGGTGTTCAAGGGGCCTCCAACGCCGCCAGAACCGCCTGAAATCCCGGGTGCCCGCGCGCAGGGGGGCGTAGCGCTCCTCGCCGCACAGGTCATCGCGCATCTTGCATTCCCCGGCGCACTCGTCGCCCTCCAACAGGCCGCTCAGGCGCATCTCCATGCAATGACACGGCGGACGGGAAAACGCAATCAACGCGGTGCCGAGAGTTGCGCAACGCAGCGTTGAGTTTCCCGCCCGCGCAGCCCTTGACATCCCCGCCCGCCGGTGCTATACTATGCAAGATAGTAAGCTGCAAAGCTGCATTTTCAGCGAGGCAGGCATGAAAGGAGGCAGCACAGCCATGAAAGCATACCCCAACCCCGGCGCTTCCATGCTCTGCCGCGAGGAGGCCGAGGCCGCCGCGCAGGTGCTGTACGCGCAGTCGCCCTTCCGCTACTACGGCCCCAACGTGCTGGGCAAGGTCAAGGCCTTCGAGAGGGACTTCGCCGCGCGGCTCGGCGCGGCCCACGCATTGGGGGTCACTTCGGGCACCGCCGCGCTGGTCGTCGCCCTGAAGGCCTGCGGCATCGGCCCGGGCGACAAGGTGATCGTGCCCGCCTGCACCTTCATCGCCACCCCGGGCGCGGTGATCTGCGCCGGGGCCGTGCCCGTGTTCTGCGACATCGACGAGAGCCTCAACATGGACCCCGCAGCCATCGCGAAGGCCACCGACAGGTATACCAAGGCCGTCATCCCCGTGCCCATCCTGGGCGTGCCCTGCCGCATGGACGAAATCATGGTAGAGGCGCGGCGCCTGGGGCTCCTGGTGATCGAGGACGTGGCCCAGTCCATGGGCTGCAGCTACAAGGGCCGGGCCTGCGGCGCCTTCGGGGATCTGGGGGCCTTCAGCCTCCAGCAGCACAAGATGATCACCTCGGGCGAGGGCGGCGTCGTCACCGCAAACGATCCCGCGCTTTTCGAGCGCGCGGTGCGTTACCATGACCAGGGCTCTTTGCGCGAGCCGGAGGGCCTGCCGGGCGGCGAGGCCTTCGTGGGGCAGAACTACCGCATGAGCGAGCTGACCGGCGCGGTGGCGGGCGAGCAGCTGCGGAAGCTGGACTGCATCCTCGATTCCCTGCGGCGCGTCAAAAGGGCCATCAAGGACGAGCTGCGGGGCGTGGTGCCCCTGCGCCGGGTGGACGACGAGGCGGGCGACGCCGCCAACACCTTCATGATGCTCTTCCCCGACGTCCCCACGCGCGAAAAATTCGAGGCCGCGCTGAAGGCCCGGGGTATCGACTGCGGCTGCCTCTACGGCGGCCGGCCGGTCTACATGCAGCCGCAAATTTTCCGCCAAAGGACGGCCGAACGCGACAATTTCCCCTTCAACCAGTTCGGCGAGCCCGTCGTCTACACCGAGGATATGTGCCCCCGCGCCGTCGAGATCATGCCCCGCAACCTCATCATCGCGCTGTCGCCCCTCATGACGCAGGCGGACACGGAGGAGGTCATCACGGCCTGCAAACAGGCCGCACGGGAGGTGCTGTAATGGACATCGGGCTCATCGGCGCGGAAAACTCGCACGCGCGGCATTTCTGCGCCGCGGCGAAAATCCGCTATATCTACGGCGCGGACGACCCCGTGGAATGCGCGCGCCTCTGCGATGAATTCGGCCTGGAGAACTGCGAAAGCGAGGACGAGGTCATCGCCAAGAGCGACGCCGTAGCCGTCACGTACCGCAGGGGCAGCGAGCACTACGCCCCGGTGATGGCAGCCCTGCGGGCGGGTAAGCCGGTCTTCAACGACAAGCCCTTCACCACGGATTTGCAACAGGCGGAGGAAATCGTTGCCCTGGCGAAGGAGTTGAACATCCCCCTCACCGGGGGCTCGAGCCTGAAGGGCCTGTCCGCGCTGCCCGCCATCCAGGGGACCATAGGCCCGGGCTCCACCGTGGTAATCTCCTTCGCCGCCGACCCCGCCAGCCCCTACGACGGCTACTGGTTCTACGGCATGCACGCCGCGGAGCTGTGCGTCCTGCTGTGCGGCCGAAATTTCACGGGGGTGCGGGCGTTCGAGAACCGCGGCGTCGTGGTGTCCCACGTGAGCTATCCAGACCGCCAGTGTATCCTCGTCACCGCGCCGCAGTCGGGCGATCTGAAGATTTCCGTCACCAACGGCGGCGAAACCACCGCCTATGCGCTCCCCCTGGACTATCAGGACGTCGGCCCGGGGGAGCTTGTCGCCATGGCCCAAACGGGCCGGCCGCCGCGGGACTACGCGCACTACACCAAAGCGGTTGAGCTCGTGGCGAACATCATAGAAACGGCGGGGTGCTGCCAACCATGATCATCGACATCCACAACCACGCGGACTACCACGGCTACAGCGTTGCCGCCCTCCTGCGCAACATGGACGAGAACGGCATCGGCCTCACCTGTTTATTGAGCTGGGAGTGCCCCGCGCACGAAGTCGACCCAGAAACGAAACACGCCTTTTCGCCCTTCTCCGACATGCCCGTGCCCTTCGGGCGCTGCGCGGCCTACAAGGAGGCAGCCCCCGGGCGCTTCCTGCTGGGCTTTTGCCCCGACCCCCGCAGGCCCGACGCCATCGGGCGCATGAAAGCGGCCATCGGCCTATACGGCCTCAGCATGTGCGGCGAATTGAAACTGCGTATGATGGTTGACAACCCCGACGCCCTGCGGCTCTACCGCTTTTGCGGCGAGCAGGGCCTGCCCGTGCTGCTCCACCTGGACTACGAAGTCTCGAACTGGTGGTACGGCGGCGGCATCGACGCCCTGGCCCGCGCCTTGGCCCTGTGCCCGGAGACCAATTTCATCGGCCACGCGCCGGGCTTCTGGGCCCACATCTCCGGCGACGAGCTGTATAAGACGCAGTCCTACCCCAAGGGCCCGGTCGTCCCCGGCGGAAAGATCGAGCGGCTGCTGGAGCAATACCCCAACCTCTATTGCGATATCTCGGCGGGCTCCGGCCACAACGCCCTCAGCCGCGACCGCGCGTTCTCCCGCGCGTTTTTACAGACC
>WQTL01000249.1 GCA_009786275.1 Bacillota bacterium
CGCCGCTTACGTAGGCGCTTCCGTCAGCCGTATTCTGGCGGCCGCAGCCGTTGACAAGCCGGCCCCGGTTCTGGCAACCCCGCTTACCGCCTCCCCCACCCTCGCGTCGGAGACCGCGATGAATGCCTGGGGCCCCGCGGTGCATAATTTCGGCAGCGTTGCGTCCATAAACACCGGCAGCGTCACCTACACCCTGCCGAATCCGGTCGTCATCCCTGCGGGAGGGAGCCATTCCCTCTCGGTCGCCGCCGGCCTCTTTGTCATAAGCCCGTCTACGGGAAACGGGGCCAGAACCTCCACCGTCACCATTTCGAAGATTGAGCTGGTACCCGACAAATTCACCCTGACCGACACTTTGCCCAAAGGGGTGGAGCTGGTTACGCCCTACAATTTCCGTTACACCAACGAACTCAACGGCGTGACGGGCAATGTGAATGTGAACCTCAGCGCGGGTTCCCCCGCCGTCACCCCCGAACCGGACGGCCGCCAGACCGTCACATGGGAATTCGGCACCCTCTATGAGGGCGTCACCAGCTTCCACTTCCTCACCAAGGTCACCGGGGCCCCGGATTCCGCCGCGGCGGGGCTTTACACCAACAGCGCGGTATTTAAAGATGTGCGAACCGGCGTCTCCGAGCGGACGAACAAAACCTACCACACGCCCAAGTTCAAGGTGACGGAGATGTTCCACCCCTATCTGAACGGCCATGCGGAACTGAAAAAGCCCAACGTCTATCAGCGGGAACCCCGGGACGTGTACCTGCCGGGCCGGACGGTATATGACCCCATACAGAAATACGACGGCGCCGCGTTGCGCACGTGGCGGTATTACGGCTATTCCCTCGACGGCGACCCCGCCTTCTTCCAGGGCAAGCCGCCCGACGCGTTCTGGGACGAGAACACGCAGGGCTCCTGGAACCTGATCAATGACGACCACACACTGCACCTCTACTTCGTGGAGGACGTGAAGGTCACTGTTTATTACTACAAGGAAGAGACCGCCGACGAGCTGAAGGCCCCTGCCGAGCTCTTTTTGCCGGCCCGCCAGAACTGGAACCTGGCTGCCTCCCACAAGGAGCCCATCATCCAATCCTCCGCGGCGTGGAACTACGTGGGCTATGGCATGGATTCGGGCGGCTATGCGCCCGGCGATTACCCGGTGGGCTACACCTATGCCGACATCGGCGCGGACCACGTAATCAGGCTGTACTTCACGGACGGCCCTTCCGTCAGGGTGCGTTTCCGGGAGTATACCGGCAGCCCGGCGGCCCCGGACCGGGGTGTCGTCGTCGGCGCTAACCAGGATTATGCCGTGCCGCGGCATGGCGCCTTTGACCCGATGGACGAGGCGCTCTATGAAGTCGCCCCCAGGGTGCGGGAGGGTATCCTCCATTCCGGCAGGCTGCTGACCTACGCCGGCTACAGCCTGAACGGCGGGCCCTTCGTCCCGGGGGAGCCGCCGGAGTGCATTCACGGCGTCGACAGCAACCAGACCTATACGCTTTACTACACCCGCGATTATCGTATCACCGAAAAGTTCCACGGCAATGACCGAAGCGACGAGAAGCGTTTGGATATAGAGCCTTTTACGCTCCTGCGCCCCGGGAAGGGAGCGACGGAGCTGGCCCCTGACGCCGTAACCCGATACGGCGGCGGCGAGGAATATATCGGCTGCCCGCCGGCATATCTCAGCGGCCCCTCGGGCGATCTTTGGGTATATATCGGCTACGCGTTCACCGACGACCCCGTAGGCGACCCCGGCGACCCTCTCAACGGCGCCTACGCCGGCATCGGCCCGGGTACGCCGGGCATCCCCGCGGTTTGGGACGACGAGACGATCATCTTCATTTACGAGCCCTGCAATCGTATGGAAGGCTCCACGCTCCTGCTGCACGTGCGGCAGGTGGTGCTGGGCGGCGCGGCAGGGGCGGACCGGCCCCTCAAGGGCTATCCGCAATTTACCAATAACGGCCTGACGCTCCCGGCGACCTGCCTGAGCGGCCCGGACGACAGCTCTGTGGATTTCACCTTATATGCGCTCCTGCCCGGCGATGACCCGGAATATCTTGTCAGACTGACCGTGCCCCAGAACTACGGATTTGCCGGGCATTTCCAGAACGGCGGCGGCGCGGCGGCAGCCGGGCATGACGGCCCCACGGTGCTGCCGGAGCCGGACAACGGCTTGATCAAACTGGATTACGGCGAAGCCGGCGAAATCTGGCTCACGCTGTACATTGCGCCGCATGGCGACCCAGAGGAATACAGCAACAGTTACGCCACCAATGATTTCGGAAAACCGGCACTGCTGCGGCGTCGATAATCATGGCGGTTTTATCCCCGTATCGGAAAATTCTCCGGCGCCGCCGGCATATGAAACACTGATTCCGCTTGCAATCCCCGCGCGTCTGTGATACACTACATGCAAGCTCAATCCGATTTTCTGCCGGGCAAGAAAGGACGGTTTTCCATGAAACAGACGCTGCGATTCCTGATGAGTTTCCTGCTGGCGGCGGGGCTGATTTTTTCCGCGGGGCTTTCCGCCGGCGCGGCCAAGGGAGGCCAGGCCCTGAAAATCCTCGTCGCTTCGGACCTCCACTACCGGGCGCCCGGCGACCTGCCCCCCTTGAGCGAGGCCAACGACCTGCCGGGGGACCCCCTCTTCCGCCACGCGAACACGAAGGGTATGCTCGTCTACGAGGCGGACGCCGTGCTGGACGCCTTCTTCAAGAAGGCGAAGAGCTCCGGCGCGAAATACCTGCTCATCCCGGGCGACCTGTGCGAGGCCCGCCTGGCAAACCACGCGGCGCTGGCCGGAAAGCTGCGGGCGTTCCAAAAAAGCAGCGGCATCAAGGTCTTCGTGCTCCCCGGCAACCACGACATCCGGGCCGTGGAATCCCCGGAGGAATTCGACCTCGCGGACTTCCTGGAGGTCTACGCCGCGTTCGGCTATGACAGGGCCCTGGCGCGCCGCGAGGGCGACGCTTCCTACACCGCCGAGCTGGACGGTACGTACCGCCTGCTGGCCGTCGACGGCTGCGTGCACGGCACCAACGACAGCCTTGTCAGCCCGGAGCTCTTCGCCTGGATCGAGGCGCAGCTGCGCGCGGCGAAGGAGGACGGGAAGAAGCTCATCGCCATGACCCACTTCAACGTGCTGGAGCACTACCTGATCGAGGGCTTCGCCGACCCCAGCCTGTGCATCGACGGGCACCGCCGCCTGGCGAGCGCCCTGGCGGACGGGGGCGTGAAATATGCCATCACCGGGCACGGCCACGCCAACGACATCGCCTACACCCAGACCGGGAAGGGCAACCGGCTGTTCGACATCGAGACCGGCAGCCTGATCACCTACCCCCTCGCCTGGCGGGAGGCCACGTTCAGCGAAGAAAGCGTGCGCTTTGAGGCGAAGTACCTTGAAAAAATCAACACCTCGCTGCTGCCGGAGGGCTTCAGCAAGGCGCAGATCAATGCGATGAAGTCGGATTTCCCGAAATACAGCTTCGATTTCTTCACGGCGGGCTTCCGCAGCTACGCCTGGCAGATCCCGCAGATCACCAGGCGGCTGGCAAGGAACCTGAAGATCGCCGAGGGCACCGCCGGCTACGAGGCGATACGCGCGATGTTCGACGCCCTGATGGAAGCCGCGAACATCCCGATGTACGGCGAAACGGGCAGCGTGGAGGCCATCGCGAAGAAGGGCGGCGTCGCCATCGCGCAGGGCGATTACTTGAACCCCCTGGACCTTGCCGGGGTGATCTACGCCGGGCACTTCGCGGGGAACGAAAAGTATCCGATCGATTCCGAGGAGGTGAAGCTGCTGGGCCACGCGTTCAACGCCGTGCTGGTGGCGCTGCTGCCCGAGAACGACATTTTAACCGCACTGGCCGCCAAGGCGGTCTACGCGCCCAGCTTGGCGAAGCCCTTCACCAGGGAGCTGGTGAAAACCCTGGCGGACGGCGTCATCACGGACTGGGCGGCCCCGGACGACATGAACGCCGTGCTGGAGCCCTACGGCGAGCAATGGGCCCTAAAGGGCTACGCCGTGAAAAGCACGGACCTCCGCTTCGCGCTGGATGTGCTGACGAAGCTCGTCGGCCTGGGGGTCAACCCGGTCATAAACATGGCGGCGGGCGGCTGAGGCTCACTCCATCGTTTGGATGCGCAGTACGCGCCGGGCGTTGCCCTCGAGAATTTTTCGCAGGACCTCTTCGGGCAGGTCCAGGGCGTTCAGCAGGGCTTGGTGCTTGCTGTCGTAATCATCGCGGCCGAAGAGCACCCTGTCCTGCCAGGTCTGTAAAAACGCGCGGGAGAACGCGCGGTCGCGGCTGAGGGCGTTGTGGCCGGAGCCCGCCGAGATATCGCAATAGAGGTTGGGGTATT
>WQTL01000250.1 GCA_009786275.1 Bacillota bacterium
CCCGCCAATAGACCCGCGTAAAGCCGAATTCCTTACACCGCGTGAGCATATGGCGGACGCCTTCGTCCCCCCAGGCGGGCGGGTTTTCTTTCAGCATCCAGTCGCTGTGCGTCAGCGGCGTGGATAATATAAGCTGTTCCATTGGACAGTTCTCCTTACAGTGTCACGCTCAGAATGTAGTCCGGGGCAGGCGTCTGGCTCGTGGCAGTCGTTCATGCGGGTTTTTTTCCCTCCTGCTCCTTCAGCCGCCCGGCCTGCGTGTAGTCCCATATCTCGAAACCCATCTGCGTGACCGCGGGGGAATTCAGCGCCAGGGTGAAATCGAAATTCTTCGGGTCCTTGAACAGCGGGTCGGCGAACAGGGCGTTCCGGTAGTAGCCCATGCGGCGCACGGCGGGGAGCCCTAAGCGGTCGGCCGGGGAAGCCTGGAACCGCCGGGTGCTGAAGGGGCGGCGCGGGCTCGCGTAGTCGTAGTACAGGTTGCCGTCGTCGCGGAAGCTGCTGCCTTCCAGGTAGTTGTAGAGGGCCTGGCCGTCGCTGACGATGATGTTGCGCTCCAGGATGAAGGTGGTGTGCTCCTCCTCCTTGCCCACGCTGATTTGCCCCTGGCGGCTGAGGGCGAAGATGTTGTTACGAACTAAATTTTCCTTGCCGTAATGCATGTCGAAGCTCTGCGAGCCGCAGCAGTACACCAGGTTTTTCTCCACCAGCTGGCCCGAGCTGCCCTCGTCCAGGTAGATGCCCCAGCCGCCGTAGCCGCCCTGGAGGGGGTTCGCCGCCACGTCGTGGATTACGTTCCCCCGGATGACCGAGTGCTCCTGAATCCCCAGACAGTAGATGCCCCCCATGTCGCTCAGCCAGCCCTGGCCGATGTCGTAGATCAAATTGTTTTCAATCGTGACATAGTCCGTGGGGTTGGGGGCGTATCCCCACACCCAGCCGTTGGAAATGGCGCTGTAGTAGCCGTCGGAAATCTCGTTGTGCGAAATCTCCACGTGATGGGCGTTGATGTTCAGCACGCCGATGGCGTTGAAGAACCGCCGCCCGTAGTGCGCGATCAAGTTGTTTTTCACTGTGATATTGCTGTTCGGCGCGTCATAAAGCCCGTGGATGAACACCGCGTTCCCGCCGATTTGGGAGAATTCGCAGTCCGTCACACCGGAATCGTGCGTATTTTCGCCGAATTTCAGGGCCGTCGCGCCGATATTCTCGAACTTGCAGTTCTCGAACCTGACGCCCGCGCTGCCCGTCACCAGCACGCAGGGGTGCACGTCATAGGCCGCCTGGGAGCTGTCCATGTCCTCCACGCCAAGCCAATGGGAAGCGGGGAAATTCCACGCGCTGTTTTGGAACGTGACGTCCCGGAAGGTCACGTTCTCCCCGCCGTCAACGGTCAGCAGGCGCTCCTCCATCCCCGCATAGAGCACGGTGCTCTCCATCTTGTCATCTTCAAATGGTATGTAGTATAGTTTCGCGCTTTCCTTGTCCAGGTACCACTGGCCGGGCTCTTTCAACTCCTCGAAGACGTTTTCGAGGAAATAGCGGTCGTTGCGCTCCACCGTCATGGAGGCCGGGCGCTCCCAGACGAGCTCGCGGGTATTGTCATCATAACTTACGACATTGCTGATCTCGTCCTTCCACTTGTGCAAAATGCGCAGGGTGACGTCCCCCATGGCGCGGAACTGCCGCAGGTCACCCTCTTTCGCGAAGAAGGAGGTATGGCCCCGGGTCAGCTCCCAGGGTGCGGTTTCTTTCGTGAACACGGCCCGCGCGCCGTCGGCGTGGTCCGCGAACAAATACACTTCCGCCGGGTAGCGCGGGCGGCGCAGCTGCTTTTCCGGGTCGGAGTGATAGAGCGAGGTGAAATAATCGCCTTCAACTTTTGTTGACCAGCAGGGCACGCCGTTTGCCTTATCCGCCTGCCAGCCGGTGATTTCTTTCGAGCCGGTGACGATCACTTCCTCCCCCGGCCTGGCGCTGTAAATTACGTTGGACAAAGAAGATAACTCCAGAGATGGATATGTCCCGCTTTCCAGCCAAACGACATTCATGCCTTCGCCGTCCTTTGTCTCATACGGGATGGGCTCGCCCGCCGCCCGCGGTTCAGGGAACACCGGCGTGATTTCCGGCTGCTTTGGCGTGAAGCCACGGATGTACTCAACGCCGGTATAGACCGCAAAGCCCAGCAGCATGGCCGCAAAAACCGAAAGCAGCGCCCACGCGCCTTTGCGATTTCGCTTCCAAAAGGCGGCGGCCAGCAGCACGAACAGCACAACCAGCTGCGCCGCCGCCAGGGGCAGCGATACGCCTGCCGCCAAACCGGCCATGTGCCTTCCGTAAAATACCGGGCCGATCCAGTTGTTGATGGCAGTCGAAACGCCGATGAGCGAAACGCAGAAAACCGCGAAGGAGAGCGCGGTTTTCCATGCGAGCGCCTTGGGTTTCTCACCGCGCACCCAAAGCGTGAGCAGCGTGAGCAGGACGCAGCCGAGCATCAGAACCACCACCGCGAAGGGGAAAAGCTTCGGCTGCCAATTCACGTAAACGTCGTAGTACCAGAGGAATGCGGCGGGCAGGGTGAGAATCAGGCCCGGGGCAGCAATGGTTGCCAGGGTTTTGCTTGGGTTTTTCATCAGATAACCTCCTGTCACGCTGCCAGGTCCTTTAATATGGAAACGCGCACCTGCTCGATTTTTGCCGGGTCGCCCGTATAGTTGGTCAGGGATTTGCTCAGCTGCGCGGCCTTTTCCAGGCAGTATTCCCGCCCGAATTTCTCCTCCGCCATGCGCAGCAGGTCGTAGTCCTCCAGGCCGTCGGCGATGTTCTTCAGCCGCAGGGAGGGTACGGGCTCGGTCAATCCCACGGCGGGCCCGGGGTAGAACCAGCTGCCGTCCCCGCAGGCCTCAAAGCTGTTCCAGGTCACGGAGCTGAACCAGGGGTTGGCCTTCTCCCAATAGGTCGTGCTCCAATAGAGCAGGCCGGTGACGTTCTGCTGGTACTGTTGCCAGAACAGCAGCCGGTGCCGCGTGCCCTGCAGGTGGGTGAACATGTTGCAGTAGTCCCCCGTGGGCCCGCAGCAGACATACCACCAGGCGCGGCCGCCGTTTTTCACGCGCTTCGCCACCGCCTTTGGGAAGCCCGAACGGTCGTACAGGTTGCTCTGGGGGCAGATGATGTCGCTGCGCCCCTCCTGTATGGCCAGGTTGTCGTAGTCCCCACCGCCCTCGCTGAACTTCCAGGTATAGAAGGGCGTCACCATGTGGTAGCCCGGGCACAGCGCCGCCAGGCGCTCGGCCATCGCGTTGTAGGTCGCGATCTGCTCGGCGGTGTGGGGCTCGTCGATGGGATAGAAATAGGCCTTGCGCGCCCATTCGGGGTTGCTCTGCACTTTCTGGTAATACGCCTGCAGCCGCGCGTCGTCCTCCGGGTAGGGCAGCGTGATGCTCTTCACCCGGGGGTCGCTCATGTATTCGTCCGCCCGCTCATCCAGGATATCGTAGGGCAGGTTGTAGGCGCTGAGCTTGTGGTCCAGCAGGGTGTCGTAATACTGCTTGTACAGCGCTTCGTGTTCGGGGGTGCCCGGCTCCACGCCGCCCAGCGCGCAGAACCGCTCGCTCCAGTTGGCCACGCCCACGGCGCTGTCGCTGTAGGGCGCTTCTGGGAAGGCGGCGTCCACGACCTCCACGGTGAACTCGGCCTGCGCCAGGACCTTTACGGTCTCCCACACGTAGCCGTCTTTCTCCCGGCGCTGGCTGACGGTGATCTTGCCGGTATAGACCCCCGCCGGGGTGTCCGCCGCCGTGCGCAGCTCGAAGTAATAGCCCTGGTTCCTGCGTTCGCCGGTGATCTCGAGGGTGTTTTGATTGAGCGGGTAGGGCACAAGGGCGTCCGGGTATACGCCCGCGTCCTTCCCCGTGCCCGCCTGGATATAGTATTCCTTGAACATGCGCACGGGGATCGCCGCGCCATCCTCGCCCGTGATATCGCTGAGCTCGATGCAATATTGCAGCGCGCTGCCGTTTCGCCCGCGCAGGATGAACTGGAAGCCCTCCCGCTCGTTTTTGCCCATGGTGAGATGGATGGCCTTCCTCCTGCCGAGGCGCTGCTCCTGTTGGATTTTTTCGCCGGAATAAGCGAAGGTCCAGGCCGTGTCCGCGCCAAGGCCGTGCACCCCGCCGAAATCGATTCCCCGCATGACGATCCCCCCCGAAACCAGAATGGCCGACAGCACCGGGACGCCCACCGCGAGCCTCGCCCCGCGGCCCAGCGCCAGCCAGGGCCTGACCAGCAGCAGAAGCGCCAGCACCGCCAGCAGCGGCAGCACCGCGCGCATGGCGGGCTTCGCGCCCCCGCTGGTTTGGTAAATCACGTTGTTGATGAGATA
>WQTL01000251.1 GCA_009786275.1 Bacillota bacterium
CGGCGGGCGGTTTGTGCAGTCCGCGCCATACATCGCCAAACACGCCGAGCCGCCGGTCGCGATTCGGCTCGGCGCGCAGGGTTGTGCCCGGCACAATGCGCTCCAGCAACAGCGCCCCGGCAGCAATATCCGCTTCGTATACCTCGCAATAGCGTGTGCCGCTGTATTCCCGCAGCGCGTGATATGCTGTCGCCGCTTCAGCCGGGCTGCCGCGCTTCAGCACGCACGGCCCATGCTCTTGGGACGTACAGTAAACTATGGAGCTGTTTTGCGTTGGCGCGAGGTCGGTTAGGTCCCACAGCGTCAGGATGCCCATGAGGCGGTCAAGTTTCATTTTTGCCCCTTGTGTTCTTGATAAAACTCTTTCAGATCCCGCCTGATATCCTCGTCCAAGTAATGCCAGCGCACGCCCTGTATCGCACCCTCCAGCGCGGAAAGGCGCATGATACAGGCCGACGGGTCGCGGGCCAAAATGCGCAGCCATGCCTCGCGGCTGCCCACGCGACGAAGCTCATCTATAGTCGTGATGCCCGCATCGGCCAGTTGAGCTTCCAGCTTCGCCGCGATGTTGGGCAGTGTGGTCAGTTCGCCCATAAATTCACCAGCTCCTAAATAAAAATGGTTTGGACTAAAACTCGACGTTCGGGTTCACATAGCGTCCATTTTCCGCCGATTTCTTCCCGTAATTGATTGCCGCCGCCGGACACCTGTGCAGGCAGCCCAGGCAGAATTCGCACTGCGGTGCCGTCCAGACAGGTTTGTCACTTTCAAGTTGAATCGCCTTTCGCGGGCAGATTTTTACGCACAGGCCGCAGCCGGTGCAGCCATTGTTCACGCTGAACTTGCCGGTCTTCCTGCCGTATTTGTAGAGCGGATAGGCCACGAGGGTGGATATGCGCGGAAAAGCTCCTTTTGTTGAATCGAAGCTGCCAACGCTTTTGTCGCGAATGCGCTGAATGATCACGTCTATTTCGGTCTCAGCCTTCTCAAGGCATTCCTTGATTTCCGCATCGCTCTCCATCTGGTACAGGGGAACGTAGTTGCTTACCATCGCAATGCCGAACGCGGCGTCCACCGGGAACGCGCGCCGAAACAGACCCTCCGCGTTGCCGGCGGTTCCCCCGCAGTTGAAGATCGCGTAAGAATAGGTCTTCCCAGAAACCCGCAGTTTTCGCAGAAACTCAGCGACGATCATCGGGATCCCGTAGAAATAGACGGGCACGACAAAGCCGAGTGCTTCTCCGTCCGCAAGGTCATAGACATAACTATCGGCCCGAACGCATTCGGCGATGTCGATAACTTGCTCACCCGTCTGCGCAGCGATGCGTCCGGCGATGTACTTGCTGTTTCCCGTTGCTGTGAAGTAGAAAATCATGGTGCTGTCCTCCTCATCTCATCGTACAAAGCCCTTGTCGCTTCGCCGTCGCGCAAGCTCAGGTAAACCGGCGGCTTGCCATTGCGGGCAATCCTGATGGTAGGCGAGGTATCCGCCTGCACGAACAGCAGAACATCGCTGCCATCGCTCAACCTAAAATTGCCCTTCAAAGCCTGACCAAAACCGCCATAGCCGTTTGTCCGCGCGCCGACGCCAATGCCCGACATGCTCTGCTCTAGCAGGGTGATGTCAGTAATCTCGGAAAAAGCGATGTCCAAGCCATACATGCCTTTGATTTCGATGCCGCTGTCATGGACATTGACCGCAGGGTCCTTCGCGCCGTAAAACGTGAGCGCGCAGGCACCAATCAGCGCAATCGCGACAACGCTTATCGTTGCGATGATGACCGCCGGGTGCGTTTTGGTTGCCGGTTCGTTCTCAGTGATTTCGCTCTCCGGCTTCAGGAAGCGCTTGCCCGTGTTTGCGTAAATGACGAACCCAAGCGTGACCGCAAGCGTCAGCGCCATCCCGGCATATGCCAGCCACGAAAGATCGAAGTGCACGCCAAAGGGGATCAGCGCAAAGCAGAGCGAAAGCGCGAGCAGCAGCCAGCCCGTGCATCGGCAGAGAGCCTTTTCGTCATACCGCGCCTTTTTCGCCGAGGGCATGGTGTTGTACCCGGCGATCAGGAACGCCCCCTTGCCGCGCAGCAGAAATATGGCTATGACGACCAGCAGCGCGATCACGGCGCCGAAGGGAATGAAGATGTTCATCTTGATGCCTCCCAGAAGTTATTGTGGTTCGACTCCTGTCAATTCCGCGTCCGTATGCTCCTCCACAAATCGGACAATCTCGTCCAGGGATTGCTGCGCGTGGGCGGCCTCGCTGGATACGACGGCGATGCCAATCGTCAGGGTTTGATGCATATCCTGCGTATCAACCTCCGCGATGGACACGTTGAAGCGCTGCCGGGTTTTGTCTATCAGGCTGCGGCGAACCTGCCGCTTGTCTTTCAAGGAGGCGGCGTGAGGGATGTGGAAGGTAAGCTTTGCGGATAAAGTGTACATGTCGTCAGTCCTTGATTTCATTCAGAAATTTTCTGCAGGTTTCCTTGCGGATGCGAATGCACTCGTCATAATACCGGCTCAGAGCCTTTGGATATTGCTTGTCCAGGGCGCTGTATGCTTCATACAGGACAGTTTCGTCAAACTCAGAAAATTTCTGAATCATAGACAAATAGGCGTCCACAGCGGTTTGCCCGCGTTCACGCGTGAACTCCCTGTACTTGATGCCGTACCAGTCGTACCCGGCATAGTTCAATGGGGAATTGATATCCGGGATGAACATACGCCCCAGCGGGTTGCCGTCGAAAAGCAAGATGGTCGTCTGCTGGACTGTAAAAGCGGCGGCATTGTCGAGCTTAAACATCCGCCCCTGCCCGTCAAGATAGTATTCGTGGCTGTCGTCTTCGTTGAGGATTACGAACAGGGCTTCGAACTGAAAGAACGCCCGGAAGTTTTCCTCACCGCTTGTTTTCAGGCTGAATATCTTCGCGTTCGGTACATATCGGATTGCCGCAGAACGCCTATAATCTTTGCTTCCGACAATCAGTTTGACATCCTGGGTGTACAACCCGAGCGCCGCCGTGACCTTATGATACATGAACTCGTTGCAGGCAATTTCGGGATATGTGTTTCTCTTGATAACGTACTGTTCGCCCGGGTCTGCCTTTGACGTGGCAAGCTCCATCGCGCCGCTGTCCCCAACCTCGTCAGGGTGAAGCGGATGTGGGAATGGACGGAACGTGAAGTCTTTCGCGCTTATAAAGTTGCTGTCGGGCATGGGCAGTCCTCCTTTAGGTCCCCTTCATCTTGAGCACTTTTGCTTCGGCTTGGTCAAGTCATAGCTATTCCCAATCATGCGCCGCAGTTCCTCCTCTGGCACATCGCAGATGTGACGATTGGGACTATCGCCGCCCAACCGCACCGTGTTCCAGTGCGTTTTATTCATATGATATGCCGGCGTGACATCCCGGAAGGCGCTGCGCAGCAGGTCAGCCTCCTGGGGGTCGCACTTCAGGTTGACGCATAGGCAGCCCCCGCGCTCGTAGATATGGGCGAAGCCTTTCTTGGTGCCCCGGTGGCGCATGACAGTCCACGGGTGGTCGCTCGCGGTAATGTCGTCGAAGGGATAGTCCTCATACGCGCCGGGGAAGGTCAGGCAGAAGTCGATCAGGTCTTGGCGGGTCATGGCTTCCCCCTGTCGAAGAACGGCGACTTGCCCGCAACCGACAATGGAATCCCCATGATGAGCTTGTACTCCCCCAGCAGGCCCAGCGCTGCGGCGGCCTTGCCGATGGTGAACATGATGCGGTTGTCCACACGGCAGTCCGCCGCCATGGTCACCGCCGAGCCCAGCGCGATGCCCAAGTCGAGGGGCGTGAACACGCAGGTTGCCCCGGCGGCTTCGCAGGCGGCACAGTTCTCGAAGCCGCAGAGAGTGCAGCGCTCGTTGAGCCCGCGCGGCTGGTATTTCACGCCTACCAGCACAACGGCCTCGCTGGCGTCCACGTTGCCCGCGTCGCGGATAAAGAATTTCGCGTCGCCCCGGAGTTCTCCCTGGCGGCGCATTTCCTCCGCCAGCCGGGCTTTATCCTCGCCGGTGAGAATCGCTGTGTCCATGTGGTCGATGCCGCAGGCCTTGGGCGCGGTGCGCGCCGCCGCGCAGACGGCGTAGGCCAGGTTCAGCACGGCCTGTTCTTCGGCCTGTTGGGATGTGATTTGCATTGTGATTTCCTCCATGATCACTGAAATGTCTTCGGATCGGTATACCCCGGCTCGACCAGGACGTTATCCTTGCCCTTGACACACTCGTTGTATACGCCCTCCCACTCGCCGAAAGAATATTCCTCGACGCTGACGCTGATGTACTTGCTGGGCTTGCCCATGGTCTTGTTGACCACGGCGGCGATCTGCTCGGCGGCGTCTTGCAACTGCTTCTGGCTGGGCCCGCTGATGGTTTTGATGACG
>WQTL01000252.1 GCA_009786275.1 Bacillota bacterium
TGGCATTGCTGGTATTAGCGGCTTGCGGAAGGGCGGAGCCGGAGACAATTCCCGAGACAACAACCGAAATCGAAACGACAACAGAGACCGAAACCACTACCAAAGAACCAACCACAATTGAGATTCCCACCTTGCCCGCCAGCGGCGAAAGCAATGGCGTAAAGTGGCGCACGTTGGATTTGTCGGACAGGGCGAACGCGGCGCTGAAGGAAGAGCTTCAGCGGAGGGAAAACGAAGAGGGAAAAACTGAATTTCAAATAGGCAACAAAAAAATTGTGACTTCATATGAGCAGATTGAAATGGTGGATGAAACTGGCAGGCGAACCGTTTTGCTTGAAATAGACAAAATAGATGTAAACAATGAAATGAGTTGGAAGTACCCCAGAGTTATTGCCACGCTTGACGACCGCTATTTTTTGTATGCTTGGATGGGCTACTACGATGGCCTCAACATGGGGGTTTATGATACAAAGGACATGAAAGAAATTACGATCATTGACTACGTGCTCAACACGGTTAAGACGCAGGGCGACTATTTGTATTTCATCGATACCGAAAGCGAAGAGACTTACCATGGGCAACCGCATCTCTATAGATATGATTGGACTGCAATCAAACGCGGTGAGCCGGTGACAGGCGTTGATTTGCTGGCAGGCTTTAATGGGGAAGACGCTGCTTTTGGCCATGACCTTTTGACAGATGATCTGCGCTACTATCTTGCGCTTGAAGGCGTTGCCGTGTCGAACTGGCGAAACTGGGGCTACCAAATACGCATTTACGACCTGGCCAACAAAAAGTTGCTGTCTCCCTTGCCAGAGCCTGATTTTCATGTGGATATACTCAGAGAATGGAATGGAAAAATCTATTGGGTGGCATATTCTGACCCGGACTACGCGCTTGAAATTACATTGCCCTAAGGAGGTTCCCATGGAGTTCCCACGCACCACCGTCGCGGGCGTGAGCCTGCCGCGCATGCTTATCGGCACCAACTGGATCTTGGGCTACAGCCATACCTCCGCCGCGGCGGACGCGCAGATCAGGGCGAGCTACGCCAACCCCAAGGACTTTTTGCCCGTCTTTGAGGCCTGGTTCAGCCACGGCGTGGACGCCATGATGACCTCGCTGCCCAGCTGGAAAAACAACGGCATCCTGCCCGCCCTGGACTATGTGCAGGAGAAACTCGGGCGCAGGCTGATCATCATCGATACCCCCGCGCTCAACGTGGAGGACAGCCCGCAGGCCCGGGCCGAATGCGAGGCCTATCTCAAATGGAGCGCGGCGCAGGGCAGCACGTTCTGCCTGCTGCACCACACCTGCGCGGAAAAGCTGGTGAGCAAGCTCCGCGGGACCATGGACCGCCTGGACGACTACACGGGCATGATACGCGACGCGGGGATGATCCCGGGGCTTTCGTGCCACATGCCGGAGCTGGTGGTCTACAGCGACGAGCAGGGCTACGACGTGGAGACCTATATACAGATCTATAACCCCATGGGGTTCCTCATGCAGGTGGAGGTGGAGAGCGTGGCGAAGATCATCCGCCATGCGAACAAGCCCGTGATGACCATCAAGCCCATGGCCGCCGGGCGCTGCACGCCCTATGTGGGGCTGAATTTCGTGTATAACACCATCCGGCCCTGCGATATGGTGACGCTGGGCGCGTACAACGCCCGGGAGGTCCACGAGGACGCGGAGATCGCCCTGGCGGCCATCGAGCGCAGGTGGCCGGACATGGAGGGCCGGGGGAGTTTGGTGAAGCAAAAGGCGCTGGGGTAGGTAGATGAGGTACGTCGCTGAAGCGAAACACCCTCACCCGCCTGCGGGCGGAGCTCCCTCTGCGAGAGGGAGCCTGGGGGATTAGGCGGGAGGCGGCAAGACCAAACGCAGCCTTGTGATTGCATAGCATTTCTGCATTCTGCATTCTCATTTCTCATTACTTATAAAGGAGGCCTTTCCCATGTCCACCACACCCTACATCCCATCCAAAGAGCAGCATGAAATCACCGCCGTGCAGTGGCTGCTGCGCGACGGCGACATCGCCGAGCCGGGCTACGCCAAGCGGCTGTTTTGGCAGTACGACCGGGGGGACATCAAGGCGCCCGCGTGGCGCGTCAAGGAGTGGGACTGCTATGTCGTGAGCAACCAGGACTACGGCATGGTGATCATCATCAGCGACAGCGGCTTTGTGGGCAACCTGTTCGTGAGCATCGTGGATTTCCACGCCGGGAACACGACGACGAAAACCGTGGTCACGCCCTTCCCGCTGGGGAAATGGGGCCTGCCCGCGACCTCCGCCGAGGGGCACGTGGAGCACGAGGCCGGCGGGATGAACCTGGGGTTCTACCACGGCGGGGACAAACGCGTGCTGCGGGGCATCGTGAAAGGCTTCGGGCCGGAAAAACAGGAGCTGCGCATCGACCTGACGCTGACCGATTTGCCGGAGGAGACCACGGTGATCGCCACGCCGCTGGGCAAGCCGGGGCATTTCTACTACAACCAGAAGATCAACTGCATGCGGGTGCGCGGCACGGCCGCGGCGGGGGACCGCGTCTGGGCCTTCGACCCGGCGGACAGCTTCGCCACCCTGGATTGGGGGCGCGGCGTGTGGACCTACGAGAACACCTGGCTGTGGAGCAGCCTCAACACCGCGCTGCCCGACGGCAGCGTCTTCGGCTGGAACCTGGGCTACGGCTTCGGCGACACCTCCGCCGCCAGCGAGAATATGCTCCTTTACAACGGCAGGGCGCATAAGCTGCAGGAGGTGACGTTCCATCTGCCGCAAAAGGACGGCAAGGACGACTTCATGTCGCCCTGGACGTTTACCTCCAGCGACGGGCGGCTGGAGATGGACTTCGCGCCGGTTTACGACAACGCGAACATCAACGACCTGGGGCTCATCTGCATGAGCGGGCACCAGGTGTTCGGGAAATTCACCGGGCGGGCGGTGCTGGACGACGGCAAGGTGATCGAGCTGAAGGAGCGCATGGGCTTTGTGGAGAAGTATCATAATAAGTGGTGAGGCGCTCCGCACAACCACCCCGGCCTGCGGGCCACCCCTCCACAGAGGGGAATGGAAGAAGAGGTGATTTTTATGTTCCAACGCATTGCGCGCGCGCCCATATGCGATATCGCCTACGCTTCGCAGTCCGAGCGGCAAAAGGTGGATATCTGCCTGCCCCGGAAAAAGGGCGGGACGGACGTGGTCTTCTTCATCCACGGCGGCGGCTGGTCGGCGGGGGACAAATCCCTCCACAGGGACGCCTGCATCAAATACGCAAAGCAGGGCTATGCCGCGGCGGCGATGAACTACCGCTTCATCAACCCCGATTTGCCGCCGGAGCGGCAGAGCGCGACCTGCGCGGATATGCTCGACGACATCGGCAACGCCATCGCCGCGGTGAAGGCCAGGATGATCGAGGAGGGCTACACGCCGCGCAAAATGGCCGTGGGCGGCTGCTCGGCGGGCGGGCACCTGACGATGCTCTACGCCTACAGCCGGGGCGCGCGGGCGGCCATCCCCATCGCCTTCCTGTTCCCGGACGTGGGGCCCACGGATTTCACCGACCCGGCGTACCTCGATATGCCCGTCCGGCTGGCGCGGGACCTCGCCCCCAGGCTGGCGGGGCGGGCGGACTTCGACCCCCTTGCGATGTCCCCGCTGCACTATGCCGCGCCCGGCGCGCCCCCCACGCTGCTGCGCTACGGCGCGCTGGATGAGCTCGTGCCGCTTTCCCAGGGCACGTTGCTCCAGGCCGCCCTGGAAGCCGCCGGGGTGCGCAGCGACCTGCTGGTTTATCCGAACTCCGGCCATGGGCTGGACGGCAATGCCGACGCGGCGCTGAACGCGCGGTACGACGCGAAGCTGCGGGAATATTTCGATACGTATTTTTAAAGGAGAGGTCACATGTTCTGCGATCAATGCCATTGGTATACCGCCGGGGAGAAGATCTGCCCGCATTGCGGCGCGCCGCAGGAGCCGCCGGAGCCGGAGGACGCTTTCGGGCTCAAGCGTCCTGCGCCGCCGAAACCGGAGCCGGAACCTGCGCCTGTAGTGATTCCCGCGCCGCCGCCGGTGGTAAGGCCGGTGACGGTTCCTCCGCCCGCGCCGTATGTGCGGCCGAAGCCCGCGCCAACCATGTCCGACAGCAACAAGAAGGGGCTGAAAGCCCTGGCGATTGTTCTGGCGGGGGTGGTGGTGCTGGTGATCGTGATGCTCATCGCGGAACGGGCGAGCGACGACCCGTATGCATTCAACGAGTATGAAAATCCCTATTACGAGGATTATGAGTACAGCACCGAGCCCGCGCCGGAGGTGGGGGATGTGCTCTTCTTCGGCAACGCGCAGTGGCGGGCGGCGGACGAGGACGCGTCGGGCACTGCGCTGCTGCTGCTGAGGGAGGACGAGA
>WQTL01000253.1 GCA_009786275.1 Bacillota bacterium
GGGGGCTATCTCTGCTCTGTGCGATAGTTGCGGATGAAGCACAGAAAGCCCCCTTCGCTCGCGAGGGGGGTGGCCGCAGGCCGGGGGGAGCCATAAAAACCCAAAATTCCTCCGCGGCCAAACCTATAGAAAACACGAGCAAACCGGAGCATCCGCGAGCTCTCGCCCGAATACACGCAAAAATCAAAAATTTCTCTTGACATCCGCCCCTTTGCCGTGTATACTACTGAGGTATGAATTTTAGTTCGGAGGTAATCGCCATGTCCACCTTTATGCCAAAAGCGGGGGACATCACCCGCAAATGGTATGTGCTCGACGCGGCCGGCCAGCCCCTCGGCAAGGTCGCCGTGCAGGCGGCAACGCTGCTGCGCGGCAAGCACAAGCCCACCTTCGCCCCGCACGCCGATTGCGGCGACTTCGTCATCGTCGTCAACGCCGCGCAGACGGTGCTCACGGGGCGCAAGCTGCAGCAGAAGAAGTACTACCGCCACACCGGCTACATCGGCCACCTGCGCGTCGTCGGCTACGACGAGCTGATGAAGACCCGCCCCTGCTTCGTCGTGGAAAAAGCGGTGAAGGGCATGCTGCCGGGCAACATCCTGGGCCGCAAGCTGTTCACCCGCCTGCACGTCTTTGAGGGCGCGGAGCACATCCACCAGGCGCAGCAGCCCGAAGTCTGGGAAATATAGGAGGGAGTAATCAATTATGTACGATACCGTACCGTTCTTCTATGGCACCGGCCGCCGCAAGAAGTCCGTCGCCCGCGTGCGCGTCTACCACGGCGAGGGCAAAATCACCATCAACGACCGTGATATCGACGACTATTTCGGCCTGGATACCCTCAAGCTCATCGTGCGCCAGCCCCTCGCCCTCACCCAGACGGCGGAGAAGGTCGACATCGTCTGCCGCGTGGGCGGCGGCGGCGTCTCGGGCCAGGCGGGCGCCATCCGCCACGGCCTTGCCCGCGCATTATTGCTCTACGACCCCGAGCTGCGCCCGGCCCTGAAGGCCGCCGGCTTCCTCACCCGCGATCCGCGCATGAAGGAGCGCAAGAAGTACGGCCTGAAGAAGGCCCGCCGCGCGCCGCAGTTCAGCAAGAGGTAATTTGACTTTCGCGAGGAAAGGTCGGAGTGATATGCTCAGGAAGAGGTTCGCAAGCTTCATTCTTGCCGTTGTCCTGTTGTTGGCTTTCGGCGCTTCCGCATTCGCGGATACCATTGAGTACCCAAAGTATGTCACGGTAGTGTTCTCCTGTTCCAACCCCCGTTTTCAGCAGCCGGCCGAAACCATCTCACGGTATGTGAATTGGGACACCGAGTTTACGTTTCCGGCGGCGCCGGAGAGGCCTGGCTACGTTTTCAACGGCTGGACCCGCCGGATGTTCCCGGAGCAGTTTAATCCCGGCCTGCCGGGCGAATACTGGCCGGGGGATACCGCGCGCACGCCGGCCACGATGACCGGGCACTACGAGGGAAACGGCTTCTGGACCGTGACGAACAACAAAATGGAGTATACCGCCTGCTGGGTCAGCACGAAGCAGTTCGTGCCGTTGGATGTGCCGTATACGGTGAGCCGTATCCGTGACGATTCGTATGAAAACGGCCTTTCGATGCTCAGCACGAAAACCCTGAGGTGGTCGACCAGCGACGAGAGGATTCTGAAGGTGGATCCGGAAACCGGGCGCATCACGAAGGACTCCTTCAGCTTTGCCAAAATCGGCAAAGTCACTATCATCGGCACCGAGCACGACGCGGGCGAGCCCTATGTGCGCTATCGCATCGAAGCAAAAGTCATATGGGGCGAACCGGAATGGTTCGGATGGATCATGGCAATTCTCTTCTTTGGCTGGATATGGCTTTAGCCGCGCAACCCCGCTTTAATTTTACCGAAAGGATTTTCCCGATATGAAACGTACCTATCAGCCCAAAAAGATACACCGCAAGAAGGAGCACGGCTTCCGCAAGCGCATGGCGGACCGCAACGGCCGCAAGGTGCTTTCCCGCCGCCGCGCCAAGGGCCGCAAGCAGCTGACCTATTGATGCTCCCCCCGGCCCTTCAGGCCACCCCCCTCGCGGGCGAAGGGGGCTTATAAGGAGTAATTGATGGAAACTCTCAAGCTCAACGGGGATTTTCGCCGGGTCTACGGCCGGGGAAAATCCCTCGCCGCGCCGGCGCTTGTCACCTACGCGCTGCGCAGCCGCCGGGGAAAGTGCCGCTACGGCATCACCGCCAGCAAGAAGGTGGGCAACGCCGTGGAGCGTGTGCGCTGCCGCCGCGTCATCCGCGAGGCCCTGCGCACCCTGGACAAGCCGCCCCGCGGAAGCTGGGATTTGGTCTTTGTCGCCCGCGGCAAAACCAAGCACATGAAGAGCACCCAAATCCAGGAAATCATGCGCGACCACCTGGCCAAACTGGGCGTGATCTGACCGCTGTACGGGTGGCATTTTTGCCGTCCGCCTAAAACCGCCTATGAAAACCTTCCTTCTTCGCCTCATCCGGTTCTACCGGCGCCGCATATCGCCCTATACGCAGCCCCATTGCCGCTTCGTCCCCACCTGCTCCGCCTACGCCCTGGAGGCCATCGAGACCTACGGGGCGCTGCGGGGGGGATGGATGGCGCTCAAGCGCTTTCTGCGCTGCAATATATTCTTCCCGGGGGGCTACGATCCCGTAAAATAACCAAGGGGGAGCTAAAGCATATGATGGAATTCATCTATACCGCCTTGGGCGCGGTGTTCGGGCCCGTCATGAGCGCCATCTATCATGTGGTGAACAACTACGGCGTGGCGATCATTATTTTCACGATTTTCTGCCGCGTCCTCATGCTGCCCTCCGCGCTCAGCCAGCAGAAGAACCAGGCGAAGAACCAGCGCATCCAATATAAAATGCGCAAGATCAACGAGAAATACAAGGACGACAAGCAGCGCCAGATGCAGGAGCAGCAGGAGTTCTACAAGCGCGAGGGCTACAACCCCATGAGCGCGGGCTGCTCGGGGGGCATGATGCTGCAATTCCCCATCATCTTCGGCCTCATCGCGGCGATCTACCGCCCGCTGACCTACACCGTGAAGACGGACGCCGGCGTCCTGAAAACCCTGGGGGAGAAGGCCGCGGAGCTCTTGGGCGACCCCAAGCTCACCGCCGCCAACCTGCAATGGCAGCTGCGCGTCACCGAGAGCATTGAAAAATTCAAGGGCCTTTTCGGCCCCGGCAAGCTGGATATGCTGGAGTTCGGCAAGATCCACGATTTCGCGGCGAATTTCCGGTTCCTCGGCCTGCAGCTGGGCATGACCCCCAAGGAGGCCTACGCGCAGCTCGGCCACTGGTACTACTACCTGGTCCCCGTGCTGGTGGGCGTCAGCTCCATGGCCACTTCTCTCTATACCATGATCCGCCAGCGCAAAACCAACCCGGAGCAAAAGCAGGGCGGCGCGATGATGGCCGTGATGTCCCTCGGTATGCCGCTGATCTCCGTCTGGTTTTCGCTGAGCTTCCCCGTGGGCATCGCCATCTACTGGATCGTCTCGAGCCTGGCCGCGTTGTTACAGATCGTGGTGCTCAGCTACACACACCCCCCGCAGAAGATGCTCGCCAAAAGCATGGTGGACGAGACCATCGAGCGCCGCAGCCGCGAGAACAGCCGCAAAAAAATCGCGGGGATCAGTTGATATGAAAATTTCGGCGCCGGGCGTTTAAGATATCTAAAATCTAACGTCTGACGCCTAATGTCTAGAACGGAGTGTTTGCATGACAAAGGAAGCCATAGGAACCGGCGCGACCGTGGAGGCCGCCATCGAGGCCGCCAAAGCCGCCCTGGCCGCCCCGGAGGACGCGGACGTCGTCACCGAAATTCTCGAGATGCCGGGCAAAAAGCTCTTCAAGGGCACGCCCGCCAAGGTGCGGGCCTACTACGAGGAATCCGAATTCGCCAAGGCGGAAACCTACCTCAAGACCGTGCTGCGCCTCATGGGCGTGGAGGCCACCATTCTCACCGTGGAGGAGGAGGACGGCGTGCGCTTCGCCCTGGACTGCGGCAGCAACGACGGCTACGTCATCGGCCGCCGGGGGGAGACCCTCGATTCCCTGCAGTACCTCACGCGCCTGGTGGTCAGCCGCGGGCGCGAGGACTACCGCCGCGTGGGCGTCAACGTGGGCGACTACCGCGAGCAGCGCGAGCAGACCCTGCGGGACCTCGCCGCCAGCTCCGCCGCCAAGGCCAAGAAATACGGCCGCAACATCTCTTTGCCCCCCATGTCCCCCTACGACAGGCGCATCGTCCACACGGTCGTGCAGGATACGGAGGGCGTCAATTCCTTCTCCGTGGGCGAAGGCGGCGACCGCCGCGTCGTCGTGGCCCCCGACGAGCAGTACCGCAGGCCCGAGCGCCGCGGCGGCTACAACAACCGCGACAA
>WQTL01000254.1 GCA_009786275.1 Bacillota bacterium
TCCCAAGAAAAAACAAGCCGCAAAAAATATGTTGTCAACCCCGCCCCGCTGTGCTATAATGGTAAAAGCATCAAAAAATTATCACGCTGCGGGGGAATTTTATGGCTAAAATGAGCGCGGAGACCAAGGCCCAACTCAAACAGGCGCTGCGGCACCCCGTTACCTGGTGGCGGGGCGCGGAGCTGCCCGAGGAGGCGATCCACCCCTGGGAGGGCGGCATACAGTTCCTGGCCGAGGCCCTCAAGGGCTTCATGAACGGCTTCACGGATATCCGCGGCAGGCTCTACATCGGCATGGGCGAGGGGAAAATCCGGCCGAACCTGAAAAGCATTTCGGACGTCGTCACCACCTCCTGGGACGCGGTCAACGACTTCCCCATCGGGGTCTACATGGACCGCAAGCGCTTCGGTGAAGCCGTGCACCGCTGGATCATGCGCTTCAACGCCACCTTCAGCCCGCTGTTCATTTTGATCCAGTGCTTCGATTTCGGCCTGACGCCCATGCAGCGCCTGGTCGAATGGACGCTCATCAGCATGTTCTCCGACCTGATGAGCACGGTCAACGCGGTGAGCGAGACGAAGATCTGGGCGGGCATCACGCCCCACGCGGACCTGCGTAAGCTCCTGCAGCTCTCCCGGAACCTGGGCGGGCATGTGGGCGGCGTCTTCGCGGGGGCGACCTTCGTGCTCATGGGGCTCAAGGACGTGCTGCACATCACGGACTACCAGATCATGATCTGGGGCGCGATGATCTTCGCCCCGCTGACGATCTTCAGCCGCTGGCTGCCCTCCTTCGCCAAGCAGCGGGTGGACCTGACCGTAAAGGTCAACGCGCAGGGCGAGGAGCCCGCGGAGGAAGCGGGCGAAGCCGGGGTAAAGTTCTCCTTCCGCGAGAGTTTCTCCATCGTCAAGCACAACACCTGGTTCATGATGTGGCTTGTCGTCTACATGATACGCATTATCCGCCCCACCACGGACGCCCTGTTCCTGTTCCGCTTTTTGCTGCCGAAGATGCAGTTCATGGGGCATGAGCTCGGCGGCGAGATCCTCTACGCGGCCAAGGGCATCATCACCCTGCTGCCCGGCTTCCTCCTGTCCCCCCTGGCCATCAAGGCCGTCAACTTTTTCGGCGGCGAGATCAACTTCATCCGGGGCCATGTCGTCACGGTCATGATTTCGCACGCGACGACCTTCCTGGTCGGCTACAAATCGCTCCCGCGCCTGGCGTACATGTTCCTGATGGAGACGCTCCGGGGCGTCATGGACATGTGGTCGGGCGTCCCGCACTCCATGATGGAGTACAAGATGTACGACTATGTGGAGTGGAAGACCGGCTACCGCAGCGAGGGCATGACCAAATCCGTGGACGGGATCCTCAACAAGCTGGTGCGCAACAACCTCGTCAACATCTTCGGCAACGCCGTGACCCAGTGGACCGGCTACATGGGCTACGACGTCCCGGCGGAGCAGCAGCCCGCGCGCTTTTTGAATACCATCTGGCCGCTGATGCACGTGGGCGTCTTTTTCGGCGAGGTGGTGGTCCTGGTCTGCCTCTACGCGTTCAAAATGCCCAAGAACTTCGACGAAATCGAGGCGGACCTGGTGGAGAGACGCGCGCTGGCGGTCAAGCTGAAGGAGGAGGCCACCCATGGATGATGCGAATAGCAAAACCAAACAGGCCCTGCGGCACCCCCTCGCCTGGTGGCGGGGCGCGGACCTGCCCGAGGAAAAAATCCGCCCCTGGGAGGGCGGCATACAGCTGTTCGCGGAGGGCCTGAAGGGCTTCATGAAGGGCTTCACGGACATGCGGGACATGTACTACATCGGCGACTACGAGGGCAAAATCCTGCCCAACTGGAAGAGCGTGCACGACGTGACCCGCGTGACCCTGGACGGCCTGAGCAACCCCGTCATCGGCTCGATGATGGACCGCGGGCGCTACGGCGTGCGGGCGCACCGCTGGATCATGCGCTTCAACGCGACGCTCAGCCCCCTGCTGATCATGCTCCAGTGCTTCCAGTTCGGCGGCATGACGCCGTTCCAGCGCATCATCGAATGGACCCTCGTGTCCGTGCTGGCCAACCTCATCAGCACCACCAACGCCGTGAGCGAAACGAAGCTCTGGGCGGGCATCACGCCGCTGACGGAGCAGCGCGGCATCATACAGACCTGCAAGACCGTGGGCAACCAGCTGGCCTCGGCGGCCTCGGGCATCCCCATGATCTTCATCGGCCTGATGGAGCAGCTGGGGCTGTCGTACTACCAGATCATGGTCTACGGCGCGCTGATCTTCGCCCCGCTGACGATCTTCTGCCGCTGGCTGCCCACCTACGCCAAGCAGCGCGTGGATTTCACCGTGCGGGTGAAGGGCGAGGACCAGGCGGAGGAGCCGTCGCAGCACGCGCCCACCTTCAAGGAGAGCTTCGCCGTTGTAAAGCACAACCGCTGGTTCATGATGCAGACCGCCGTGAACCTCATGCGCATGTTCTTCCCCAAGACGGACTACAAGTACCTCTACCGCTTCCTGCTGGAGGACCGCTCCAAAACCAAAATACTTGACAAGCTGATCATCAACGGCAAGCCCGCCGGCGGCGAGATCCTCTACGTCCTCAAGAACGTCACCTTCGGCTTGGTCGGCGTGCTGTTCCAGCCCTTCGCGGTGAAGGTCATCGCCAAGTTCAAGGACAAGGTGAACTTCGTGCGCGCCCACACCGTCGTCAGCCTCGTCACCACCGCGGCGATGTTCCTCGTGCGCTACGAGACCTGGCCCCGGCTGCTGTTCATGTTCACCGCCGAGATGGTGCGCGAGCTCTTCGACCGCTGGTCCCCCATCGCCCAGGAGCTGATACGCTACGAGATGTTCGACTACGTGGAGTGGAAGACCGGCCAGCGCAGCGAGGGCATGACCACCGCCGTGGACGCCATGATCAACAAGCTCATCCGGGACAACGTGGGCAATGTCGTCGGCAACGCCGTGACGCAGTGGACGGGCTTCAAGGGCTACGTCGTCCCGGTGGAGGAGCAGCCCGAGCGCTTCAAGAGCGCCATCTGGCCGCTGCTGTTCGTTGGCAAATTCGTGGGGGAGCTCTTCGCCCTGGGGGCGTATCTGTGGTTCAAGTACCCCCGCGACCCCGGGGAGGTGGAGGCCGACCTGATCGAGCGCCGCGCCCTGGCGCAGCAAAGGATGGAGGAGGCGGCCGTCTGAAAGAGCAAAATGTAGAGACGCACGGCCGTGCGTTTCTACATAAAAAATTGCTTGCAGCAGAGACGCACTGCCGTGCGTCTCTACATACCCATCTCCCCCTTCACCCCCGCCGCGAAGCCCTCGTCCGCTTGGGCGAAGTACCCCAGCACCCGCTGCCGGATATCCGCCGGGGCCGTTTTCAGCTCCGCGGCGATGTTCCCGTGCAGCGCCGCGCGCTCCTCGGGCGACAGTGACCGCCAGCGCTCCCCCGCCTGGGTGAAGTCGTCGGTCTTCTCTATCGCCTGCCGCACGGCCCTGCCCGAGGCAGGCATGCCCTCCATATAGAACGCCGGGTCGGGGCTTGGCTGGTTGTCGTTCAGGCTGTTCGGGAAGTAGTTGACCGGCTCTGGGTTAATCTCGTAAGTCATCGCGCCGTCGCGCTGGTTGTTGGCCACGGGCGATTTCGAGCGGTTCACCGGCAGCTGCGCGAAGTTGGGCCCCACCCGGTAGCGCTGCGCGTCCAGGTAGGAGAACGTGCGCCCCTGGAGCATCTTATCGGCGGAAAACCCGATGCCCGGCACCACGTTGCCCGGGCAGAAGGCCGCCTGCTCCACTTGGGCGAAGAAGTTCTCCGGGTTGCGGTTCAGGGTCATCCTGCCGATGGGCTGGAGGGGGAACAGGTCCTCCGGCCAGGTCTTCGTGTCGTCCAGGACGTCGAAGGGCAGGCCCTCGGCCATGCCGGGCCGCATGATCTGCACGTTGAGCTCCCATTGCGGGAAATCTCCCCGCGTGATGGCGTCCCGCAGGTCGGCCACGGCGATGTCCGGCTGCGTGCCCGCCAGGGCGTGGGCCTCGTCCCGGCCGATGGTCTGTACGCCCTGCCGCGTCTTCCAATGATACTTGATGTAGAAAATTTCCCCCGCCGCGTTGATCCACGTGAAGGTGTTCACGCCGAAGCCCTCCACATGGCGGTAGCTTTTGATGGTGCCCCGGTCGGAATACAGCCAGGTGACCATGTGCGTGGCCTCGGGCGAAAGGGACACGAAGTCCCAGAAGCGCACCGGGTTCACCATATTGGTGGCGGGGTCGGGCTTGAGGGAATGGATCACGTCGGGGAACTTGACGGCGTCGCGGATGAAAAACACGGGCAGGTCGTTGCCCGCCAGGTCGTAGATGCCCTCTTCCGTGTAGAATTTCACCGCGAAGCCCCGGGGGTCGCGCACGGTGTCCGC
>WQTL01000255.1 GCA_009786275.1 Bacillota bacterium
GGGCGGGCCGCCGAGAAGGTAACATGTGATTTTTGTGGCGGGCGGCTGTGGGCAGCCGCCCCTACAGGTTGTGAAATCGCACGAGGAATAAAGAAAAAACTCTTGCATTTTGCAAAACAGTATGATATAATTCCTTTGTTGTACTATCAGTCGCATCATGAGCAAAGGAGGTGCCATCATGGCTAAATGTGATTATTGCGGCAAAGAAGTCGCTTTCGGCATCAAGGTTTCCCACTCCCACCGCCGTTCCAACCGGACCTGGAAACCGAATGTCAAGCGGGTGAAGGCGATCGTCAACGGTTCCCCCAAGCGTGTCCACGCCTGCACGCGCTGCCTGCGCTCCGGGAATGTGACCCGGGCCGCGTAAAGGCTGCACGTATGCGGCTGCATGCGTGCATGAATAAGCAGGAGGCAGGAGGGCAGGGATTATCCCTGCCTTTTATGCTATTATTATGATGACGAAACAGATTGCGCAAATCCAAAAGAATCTCCCGCCCCGGGGGGGCGCGCTGGTCGCGGGCCCGGTGAGCCGACGCTATTTGACAGGCTTCGAGAGCTCCGACGGGCTGCTGTTTATTTCGCCGGGCAACGCTGTTTTCCTCACGGACAGCCGCTATATCGAGGCCGCGCGGGCTGAGATTAACACGTGCCCCGTGGAGGAGCTCAGCGACGCCGCGAAGCAATTGCGCGCGCTGTGCAGGGAGCAGCGGGTCAAGCGGTTGTTCGTGGAGACGCGGCGCACCACCCTGGACGAGGTTTTACGCCTGCGCAGACAGCTTCCCGGCGTGTACATCGAAACCCGGAATAGCTGTGTGGATAACGCATTGCGGGCGCTGCGCCTGCGCAAAACGCCGGAGGAGGCCGATTGCATCCGCCGGGCGCAGGGGATTGCCGAGCGGGCGTTCGCGCATATTCTGGGCGAGATCAAGCCGGGCATGACGGAGCGCGAAATCGCCCTGGAGCTGGACTATGCCATGCTGCGCTGCGGGGCGCAGGCGCTCTCGTTCGAGACCATCGCCGTGGCGGGGGAGAACGGCTCGAAGCCCCACGGCGTACCGGGGGAGAGGAAAATACAGGCGGGCGATTTGCTTACCCTGGATTTCGGCGCTGTGGTGGAGGGCTGGCACAGCGACATGACGCGCACCATCGCGATTGGCGAACCCGGGGAGGAACAGAAAAAAATCTACGGGATTGTTCTTGAGGCCCAACTGGCCGCGCTGGACATGCTCGGCCCGGGCGTGGCGTGCAGCGAGATCGACAAATGCGCGAGGGATGTGATTGCGAATGCCGGCTATGGGGAGCACTTCCGCCACGGCACGGGGCACGGCGTGGGGCTCGAAATCCACGAGGCGCCGAACCTGTCGCGCAAATCGAAGGATGTGCTCGCACCCGGCATGGTCGTCACGGTGGAGCCGGGCATCTATCTGCCGGGCAACTGCGGCGTGCGCATCGAGGATATGGCGCTGATCACCGAAACGGGGTATGAGAATCTGACGCGGGCGGGGAAAACGCTGGTCGTAATTGATTAGCAGCGCTGTTTTTGCGCGGAGACGCACTGCCGTGCGTCTCTACATCATTGATTTGATTTTCGCCAGTAGAGACGCACGGCAGTGCGTCTCCGCAAGAATAGGATTCTGCCATGTCCCTTTTCGTCCTGGGCGACCCCCATCTCTCCTTTGGCGTGGCCAAGCCGATGGACGTCTTCACCGGCTGGGGGAACCATGTCCAACGCCTGGAGGACAACTGGCGGCGGCTGGTGAAGGACGAAGATACAGTTGTGCTGCCGGGGGATATCTCCTGGGCCATGACCCTTGAGCAGGCGCTGCCGGATTTTGCGTTTTTACACGGCCTGCCGGGCACGAAGATCATCCTCAAGGGCAACCACGACTACTGGTGGACCACGCGCAAAAAGATCGAGGGGCTCTGGCAAGCGAACGGCCTGACAAGCCTGCGCCTGCTGCACAACAACGCCATATTGGCCGAGGGCGTGGCCCTGTGCGGCAGCCGGGGCTGGTTCTTCGACTGCGAGGAGGCGGAGGACCGCAAGGTCCTGCTGCGGGAGGCGGGAAGATTACAAGCTTCGATTCGCGAAGGGAAGAAGCTCAGCGACAGATTGTGCGTGTTTTTGCACTACCCGCCCATTGCGAATGGCCGCCGCTGCGACGAGATTTACGACGTGCTCGTGCGGGAAGGGGTGCGGCGCTGCTACTACGGGCACCTGCACGGCGGCTCCCTCCCCTGGGCTTTCAAAGGGAAAGCGGACGGGATAGCGTTCGACTGCGTTTCGGCGGATATGCTGCAATTTTGCCCCCTGAAAATCGATACGAATGAGGTGCATGGTATGACACGGTATGATTCCGCGAAGAAAATCTACGCCGGCCTGGGGCTGGATACCGACAAGGCCATCGAACAGCTGCTGGCGCTGCCGGTCTCGCTGCACTGCTGGCAGGGCGACGACGTGCTCGGCTTTGAGAACAACGGGCCCTTGAGCGGGGGCATCGCCGCCACGGGGAACTACCCCGGCCGGGCGCGCGACGCGCGGGAGCTCATGGCCGACCTGGACTGCGCGCTTTCCCTCGCGCCGGGGAGGCACAAGCTCAACCTGCACGCAATCTACGCCGTGACGGAGGAGCCTGTCTCAAGAGATCAGCTTAGCCCCAAGCATTTCCGGGCCTGGCTGGACTATGCCAAAGAGCGAAAGCTGGGCGTGGACGTCAATCCCACGCTGTTCTCGCACCCCCTGGCCGCCGACGGCATGACGCTGTCCCACCCGGACGAGGCGGTGCGCAGGTTCTGGATCGACCACTGTAAGGCCATGCGGGAGATCGGCGCGTGGTTCGGACGGGAACTCGGGCAGGTGTGCGTGAACAACATCTGGATTCCCGACGGGCTGAAGGACGCGCCCGCCGACCGGCTGGGCCCCCGGGCGCGGCTGAAGGACTCCCTGGACGAGATTCTCAGCGTGAAATATGACCCTTCGACCTTGATCGACACCGTGGAATCGAAGGTATTCGGCCTGGGGCTGGAGAGCTATACCGTGGGCTCGCACGAATTCTATATGAACTACGCCGCGAAAACCGGCTGCGTGTGCCTGCTGGACAACGGGCATTTCCATCCCACGGAGCTGGTGAGCGATAAGATATCGGCGTTGCTGCTGTTCAGCGAAAAGCTCGCGCTGCATGTCACCCGGGGCGTGCGCTGGGACAGCGACCACGTGCCCGTGCTGGACGACGAGCTGCTCGCCATTGCCCGGGAGGTGGTGCGCTGCGGCGCGTGGGAGCGCGTGCTGCTGGCCCTGGATTACTTCGACGCGAGCATCAACCGCACGGCGGCCTGGGTGATCGGCCTGCGCAGCCTGCGCAAGGCGCTGCTTGCCGCGCTGCTGTGGCCCCACGAGGAGCTCAAGCGCTTGCAGGACGAGGGCAAATTCACGCGCCTGCTGGCCATGCAGGAGGAGTGCAAGCTGCTGCCGGTGGGGGATGTTTGGGAAGAACTCTGCCGGCGCTGCGATATGCCGGCGGGGATGGAATGGATGGACCGGATTGAGGCCTATGAACGGGATGGGATGGCGGGGAGGTAGAATCGCGATGATCGAGCGCATCAAATGCGGCATGAACAACTGCTACCTCCTCTCGCAGGGGGATAATACCATCTTGGTGGACACCGGGACGAAGGCGGACAGGAAGAAAATCCTGCGGGCGTGCAGGGGGCGGAACGTCAGGCTCATCGCGCTCACGCACGGGCACTGCGACCACGCGGGGAACGCGGCGCGGCTCTCGCGGGAGCTGGGCGCGCCCATCGCCATGCACCCGGCGGACCTGCCGCTGCTGCGCGACACCCTCGCCGAGCCGCTGCAATCCCCCGGGTGGACGGGGAAAATCATGATCCGGTTCATCAGGCTGACGAAGAGCAGAGTGAGCAGAAGCGAGCCGTTCGACATCGCCGTGGAGCTGCGCGAGGGGCTTACGCTCGCAGAATACGGCGTGGACGCGCGCATCATCGAACTGCCCGGGCATACGCGGGGCTCCGTGGGCGTGGTGACTGGCGACGGCCTCATCGCCGGGGACGCGCTGACGAATTTGTTCCCCCCGGCGGGCAAGGCGGCGCTCTGGAGCGACGAGGCGGCCATGGAGGCCAGCGCGGCGAAGGCAGGGGCTCTGGGGGATGTTATGGTTTGGTTCGGTCACGGCGGGCCGGCGAGGAACCGGGCGTGGTAGGAGGATTATGAAGAGACGTATTGCGCTCATTGCGGCGGCGGCCGTGATTGTAATCGCTGTGCTGTTGGCGGTGGTCCTCACGCCGCGGGCGGTGACGGCCACGGGCTTCGCCATGGGCAGCGTGCTGACGCAGACGCACTGGAGGAAAACACCCGGCCTTACGGTGCTCGAAACCGTACAGGCGCTTGAGGCAGAGTTGCTTCAGGCGGCGGAGCC
>WQTL01000256.1 GCA_009786275.1 Bacillota bacterium
ACTGCCCGCCGAATGGCAGGTAGAATTCCTCAATGCTCAACTGCGCCCGGTCTGCCTTCTTGTACATTTTCGGCCCCTTTTCCCTGCGTTTCTTCCTTTATTATAGCACGTCGGGGCCGGTTTTTCAAGTGGCACTTGGGGTTCCGGTTATTCATATGACCCTAAAAAGGATTGCGCCGGCCTCAGAAACGTGCTATACTGTCAAAGGGAAACGAGGATATGGTGCTTTACGAGAGGAGATGTGGGCTTGCGCTATAAAATACCGATTTCCCGCGAGGGCATCACGGAAGCCGCCAGGGCGGTGTATGGCAACAGCCGGATGCAAAAGCATGCGCAAGAGCAGGAGAAGGTGAAATTTTACACCTACGACGACATCCCGGCGCCGGGCGATGGCGAAATTGACCCGGAAACCGGCTTCGTCTCCCGCAAGCGGATTCCAAAGCGAAACATGCCGGCCTGGCAAAGAGCGCTGGTGGTCGGGGTGATTGCCGCGATGGTGGCCGCGTCGCTTGTGATCGGTTTTTCGCGATTTTCCGTGAACCGGCTTGTGTATGAGCAAAACGAGGAAACCGGCGCGTGGGGGCTGCAGCATTTTGTGGGCCCGCCGTCGCAAAAGGAACTCCGGCTGGACTTTGTGCGCACGGAGGAGGGCGGCGTGCAAACCGACAAGCCCATCACCTTCCTCAGCGATTTCGCTGTGGCGGATGCCACCTTCGTTGAAAGCGTCTACATCGGCCCGCAGGTGCGGGAAATCGACCGCATGGCCTTCAATAACATGCACATGCTGCGTGAGTTTGTGCTGGCCCCGGGCAACGCCTGGTTCTGTGCGGAGGATGGGGTGCTGTTCAGCAAAGACAAAACGATTCTGATCTCGTACCCCATGGGCAAGAACGAAACGCGCTACGTGATTCCCGGCGGCGTAACTGAAATTGCCATGGGCGCTTTTTATCACAACGCCAATAACAAAGAGCAAAACCCGCTGGAAGAAATTGTGTTCAACGAGGGGCTGGAACTGATCGGGGAAATGGCGTTCTTCGGGAACATCAACCTGAGAGCCCTGGACTTGCCGGGCTCGCTGCGGGTCATTGGTAAAGACGCGTTTTCCAAATGCGGCGCTCTGCCCTATCGCATCTACATTCCGGCCGGCGTGGAGGAAATCGGCCGCTGCGCGTTCTATAAATGCGCCAACGAGCAGAACACCAGCATCCATGAAGTATACATCGGGCGGGAAGCGGCGGATATTGTCCTGGGGGATTCGTGGCTGCCCAAGATCGACCCGAAGGCTTTTGCTTCCAATTATCCCGGGGTGTTCTTTGGGGTCGCGCCGGAGGACTTTGTGGCTGCCGCCGCCAGGCTGATGGGAGAGGGGGCGGGCAATCATGGCTAAATACCGGTGGAAAGAACTGCCCGCCGCCGTCAAAGAGGGCTTTATTGGCTTCAAAACGTATTGGAATACCCCGAAGCCCGGCAACTATGTCCCTTATAAAGAGTGGCTTTACGGCACGCTGGCCGTGGGCGGCGAGGAAAGCTTCTCCACGCCGTTCAAATATATGGCCTGGGGCGCCAATTGCATCCTGCTCACGGTGATTTATAACATACCGCTCACCTATTTCGCCATGGCTACGCTGATCACCTCCCCCATGAGCTACCTCTGGTCGATTATAAACAATATGCTCATCGGCGACAATCTGGGCTTTCTGCCGCGTAAAACAGCGCGCGTGATTGCGTCGCTGTATATCCCGTTGTTTTTGCTCGGGCTTTCCATGATTCTGTTTTTCCCCGCTGCGTGGCAGGAGACGATCCTGCCCGGCTTTTGGAAAATCATCGGCGTCGATCTATGCAAAAATACGTATATCGGCATGCGCGACATCTTCTGGAAGACTCTGACGCTGGAAAAGTGGGGCAGGTTCAAGCCGGCGGCGTTCTATAACGTGCTGCCTTTTTTGGCGGCGTGCGCGTTGGTTCTGTTTGTGCCGTATGGCAATTACCCGTATGGCGAGCGGTTTTGGCGGCTCAATCTGGCCTATGCGTTGGTGGCTGTTTATACCATGAGCGGCCACGCCAACAGGGCCAACAATGTAATCACCCCGAAGGACACGGAGCGCATGATCATCCTTGCGTACCCCGGAAATATCGCCAACGGCATCAACTCGGTAATGCAGTTTATGCTTTCCGCCATGGCCGTCTATGTCAACGGCATGGATACGCTGGGGTTTTTCAAGTATGTGCTGCCCGCCGCGATTCTGGTCAGCCTGGCCCTGTATGTGCCGGGGCTGGCAAAAATCCATGAACGCATTCCCGCGCCGCCCATCGCCTGCAAACCGAATATTGATTTTTGGTACGGGCTGGACGCCGTGCTGCACAACAAATACCGCTGGATCAAGATGATCTCATCCCTGATTGACAACCTGGGCACCGGCACGCTGCTGATCACCAACATTGTCTATCTCTACGTGCTGCGCGAAACGGATTGGCTGATCGGCCTGCTGACCATCGTCATTGCCACCGCCACCACGCCCGGTTCTCTTTTGGCGCCGCTGTTCAATAAAATGGATTACCGCAAGTTATATTTCTTAAGCCGTTCGCTGGACATTCTTACCAATGCCATCGCCTACGTGGCCCTGTTTGTCGGCATTGTGGAGCCCATCACATTTGCCGCCATCGTGATAGCCTCCGGCTGGTTCAACCAACTGGTGAAATACGGCAAGACTCTTGTGGAACGCAACCTGGACACCAAGTTGGAGGAGTACCAGATGTGGATTTCCGGCGAGCGTCTGTCCAATTTCTCCGCGAAAGTATTTGAATGGTTTTCAAGCCCGATCAATTCGCTGCTGGGCTTCATGATTCCGATGATGTACCTGGCTATCGGCTTCAACGGCAACATGGATATGCTGTTCATCGACGATGTGCGCCTGAGCATTTTGCTCTCGGGCTGCGTGATCACGATCGCGGGCGATATTGCGAGCATGCTGCCGTATATCGCGTTCAAATACCCCCTGGAGCAGCACCGGCAGATTATCAAGGATCTGGAATGGCGTGTGCAGGCCGGACGGGATCTGGAGCCTGTCAACGAAGCGGCGCGGCAAGGCCTGGACGCGCAGAGCGTCTTGCGGCAGGTGATCGCGCGGCGCGAAAACCACGCGGAAGAGGATCAAAACGTCAGCCCCGCGACAATGGCGTAGTGATCCGAAACAAAATAGCCATTCACCTTTTTGTTTTGCACGGCGTAATGCTCGACCTCCACCTGTGGGGTAACCAGAATATAATCAATCAATGAAAAAGAACGGTTGTCGTCAAAGGAGTTGTGGGTTGGGAGCCGGCCATCATTTTGCGCGGCGGCAAGGCCCGCGTCCAACAGCCCGTTTGTAAGCGTCTGATAGCAGGGGCTGTCCGGCCCCGAGTTGAAATCGCCCACCAGGATGGCAGGGTCTTTTCCCGCGCGCATTTTCGCGTTGACGAGCTTGGCACTCTCCATCCGCGCCGTCTTGCCTTTGTGGTCAAAGTGGGTGGCGGCAAAAGAAAACACTTGATGCGTCTGTTTGTCTTTCAGCCGCGCCCATGTCACGATGCGGTGAATGGACGAGTCCCAGCCGCGGGAAACTCTCTCCGGCGTTGGGGAAAGCCAGAACACTTCGCTTTCCAGCAGGTCAAAGCGATCCCTGCGGTAAAACACGTAGACGCCTTCCCCGTACACCGATAAAACGCGGGGCCGCCCTGCCATGCCATATTCCGGCAGCGCCTTTCTTAAAAAGCGGCGCTGGTGCGGCATCAGTTCCTGCGCGCCCAAAACATCCGGCATATAGGCGCGGATTTGCCGCGCCACCATGTCTTTGCGGAAGCCCCATTTCATATAGGGATATTTCTGCTGTCTCCTGTCAAATTTTCCGATGTCGTAACGGACGTTAAAGCTCATGGCCTTCAGCGTCGTGCGCCGCATGGTAACACCTCATTCATATTAAAGATACACAGCATCGTTTGTGCTCATCAATATTCTACCAGAAAGCCGTCCTGTACACAAGCGCTTCATGAAAAAATCATGCGTAAATCACGACATAGCTTGCTTGTCTCTGATGTGGGGCCGTAGAGCGGGCTTGACGGACACGGTGCGGCCTGCAATAATAACGTTTGCGGGAGCCGCTGTTGACGCGATTGTGCGGGAGATAAAAGAATCGGGGGGATTTCAATGTCCGCATCGAATCTGGCACTGTTCATGTTCATGCTTTTCATCGCGGGGTCCTACGGCTGGGCGGTGCGGGGCACCACGCTGGGGAAGGAAACCGGCGCGATGCTGCCCGGGGCGCTGCTGGGCATCCTCTGCGCCTGGTTTTCCGGTTCCGCCCTGCTTTGGGAGAACCTCTGGATCTTCTGCGCGGCCGGCGCGCTGGGGATGTTCGTGGGCGGCACGGAAACCTACGGGGAGACCATCGGCCTGGTCATAGGCGCGAA
>WQTL01000257.1 GCA_009786275.1 Bacillota bacterium
GGGGATGGCGGCGGGTTCGGCGGCGGGCTCCGGGTTTCCGCCGCGCAGGGTGAAAAATAAAATGCAGCCGCCGGTGGGGCGGGGCATGGCGTCGATCAGCAGCTGGCCCGAGGGGTCGATGTCGCAGCCCGTGCATTCGCGCACACGGTCGAGGATGACCCAGATGACCCTGCGGGTCTCCACGCTGGCGTAGTCCAGGGCCTCGTAGGTGATGTCCAGGGTGGTCATATCCTCAGCGCTCAGTTCCACGACGACCTTGCGCCGGGTGATGGCTTCGATTCTCATGGTTTCCGTCCTTCCAAAAGTCGCTAGTAATATCATATAGAACGGACGGGCTGTGCGCAATACTGAAATGTTGGAAAGAAATCCAGTAAATACAAAGGAGGGAACGCGTGTGGTTTATACCATCGACGAACTGCGCCGCAGGATTACGCCGATCGCGAAAAAATATCGCATACCGGCGGTATATCTCTTTGGCTCCTATGCCCGGGGTGAGGCCACGGAGGACAGCGATGTGGATGTTCTGATAGAACACCACGGATCAATTATCCGCGGGTTGTGGGATTTGGGCGCGTTTTACAATGACATGAACGAAGGGCTGAATAAAAAAGTCGATATCATCACGCTGGGGGCGCTGGAGCAGACGGAGACAAAACGGAGAAGCCCGTTTTTGAGAGATAACATCAACAGGGAAAGGATATCGATTTATGAAAGACAGTGACAGCCACTGGGTGCTTCAAATCAGGCAGTACTGTGAAGATGTGCTGGACGCGCTGGATGTATTCGGGAGGGACTACAGCGTATTTGAGGACAATATTCACTTCATGAATTCCGTTTCCATGAGCATCATGCAGATTGGCGAATTGGCAAAAAGGCTTTCCTCTGCGTTTGTGGGCAGTACCAAGGATTACATCCCTTGGGATTCGATAAAGAGTATGAGAAATTATCTGTCGCACGAGTATGCCTTTATGAATAAAGAAATCGTTTGGGATACGGCAATCAATGGAATTCCGGAGCTTATGGAATTCTGCGATGAAATCCTTTCAACCCTCAACGATAACGAAGGAGACACGCTATGAAAGAACGCACGATGAATTTTCTGCGCAACACCATGGAGCGCCTGCTGCCGCTGACCTCCCGGAAACGCAATGCGGTAGTGCATGACGCGCCGGGCGCGCCGGAGATCCCCGCGACGCCGGACAGGCTGACGCAGGAGATCACCGCGATGAGCTTCAACGTGCTCACCAGCGTGGGCGGGAAGCACGGGCTGCGGGGGCGCTACAACGGGGTGCTGCAAACCATCCTGAAGGAAAAGCCCGACAGCGTCGGCTTACAGGAGGCCCACGAGCTGTGGCGCGGCCCGCTCAAGCGGGACCTGAAGGAGTCCTACGGCGTGGCCTGCAACAAGGGCAGGGTGTTCGGCCTGCACGAGGGCACGCCCATCTTCTACCGCAAGGATAAGTATGAACTGCTCAAGGAGGGCGTGTTCTGGCTCTCCGAGCGCCCGGGGGTGGCCTCCATGGGCTGGGACGCCGCGTGCCCGCGCATCGCGGGCTGGGCCGTGCTGCGGGACAAGCGCACCGGCTTCACCTACGCGCATTTCAACACCCACCTGGACCACAAGGGCCGCGCGGCCATGGCCAACGGCGCGCGCCTGATGGCCGAGCGCCTCAACGCCCTGGGGCTGCCCGCCGTGCTCACCGGCGACCTGAACTGCGCGCCCGGCAGCCTGCCCATGGAATACCTCAAGGCGGGGGGGCTGACCGACCTGCGCTTTGCCGCCGACAAGGCCGATACGGGCCTGACCCACCACGGCTACAGGGACTGCACCGGGGTGATCGACTACGTATACGCCAACCATTACCTGCGCGGGGCAAGGGAATTCAAGGTGATACGCGACCAATACGACGGGACATATCCTTCGGATCATTTCGCGGTGAGCGCGACATTGACTTTGGCGAATAAATAGGGGGCTGAACTATGCAATTCTTAAGCAACGCGCTGTTCCTGGTCATGTCCATGTTCATGTCGCTGGCCTGCGCGGGCCCGTGGGCGGCGTTCAAGACCCCGGAGCCACCCGCTCCCCCGGCCGCGCGGGACACGATGAAGCAGCAGATCACGGTGATGAGCTTCAACCTCAAAATGACCAAAACGGGCTCGAAGGGATTGCCCAAGCGCCTGAACGGCGTGGTACAGACCATATTGAAGGAGAAGCCCGACAGCTTCGGCCTCCAGGAGGCCCACGCGGACTGGCGTGCCGCGCTGCTGCGGGAGCTGGGCGATACCTACGCCATCGCCTGCGCGCGGGGCCGCTCCACCGAGGACGCGGAGGGCGCGCCCGTCTTCTACCGCAAGGACAAGTACGGCCTGGTGAAGGAGGAGACCTTCTGGATTTCGCCCTGGCCGGACAGGGTGTCCTACGGCTTCGGCGCGAGCTTCCCCCGGGTGGCGGGATACGCGGTGCTCAAGGATAAGAAAACAGGCTTCACCTACGCGCACTTCAACGCGCACTTCGACCACCTGAGCGGGACCGCCCGGACCAACGGCGCGTGGATGGTCGCGCAGGGGGTCAACGAGCTGGGATTGCCCGCCGTGTTCACCGCCGACATGAACGCGCAGCCGGGCACGCAGCCCGCGCAGTACCTGGAGGCGGGCGGGATGACCGACCTGCGCAAGGCCGCCAAAGCGACAGACGAGGGCGTGACCTTCCACAACTACGGCGACAAGCTGGTGGGCGGCACGGTGCTGGACTATATCTACGCCAACGGCTACCTGCGCGGCGCGAAGGAGTTCAAGGTGATACGCGACGAATATGACGGGATGTATCCATCGGATCATTTTGCCGTATGCGCGACATTGACATTGGCCAATTAGCGCCTAATATCTAACATCTAGCATCTGACGTCTAGGAACGGAGTGATTTTATGCCCGAGGAAACCCCGCGCTGGAAACAGCGCTTCGCCGACAACCGCGAGGCCCGCGACTGGAACGTGACCTCGCTGCTGATGAGCCTGCCGCTGCTGCTGGTGGGGAGCTATTACTACGGCGCCGCCGCCCTGCGCAACGCGGTGATAGCCGCCCTGACGGCGGTTCTGTGCGAGGCCATTGCCGCCAGGCTGATCCTGCGCAAACGCACCATCGACGACTGGAACGCCGTGGTGACGGGCGTCTGGATCGCCTGCATGCTCCCGGCGGAAGTGAACTCCACCTTCGCCGCGCCGGTCTATGCCGCCGTGGGCGCGGTGTTCGCCGTGCTGGTGGTGAAGATTCCCTTCGGGGGCACGATGCACGCGCCCTTTACACCGGCGGCCGCGGGGCTCGCGTTCCTCACCGTGTGCTTCCCGAAGACCGTGTTCAACTTCATCCCCTCCACGCTCATCCCGCCGCTCTACGACCAATCCCTGGCCTCCATGCTGCAGAACGGGCGCTCGGTGATGGGCAGCAAGCAGCTCAGCGGCATCATGCTCGGCCAGAGCGCGGGCCCCATGGGTACCGGCTGCATCCTGCTGGTCGCCGCGGCGCTGCTGGGCATGCTCCTGCTGAAGAAGCGGCGCAGCGCAGCGCTGGCGAGCGTCAGCTTCATCGTGGTTGCGGCCGCGGTGAGCTTCCTGTTCCCCCGGGTGACGGGCGAGGGCATGCTTGTGCGCCTGCATTCCCTGGGGATGGAGCTGTGCTCGGGCAGCCTGCTGTTCGCGGCGGTGTTTCTGCTGCCCGACCCCGCCATCATGCCCAAGCGGTGGTACACGCGCCTGGGCTTCGGGGCGGTCGCCGGGCTGCTGTGCGCGGTGCTGCGGCAGCTGGGCAGCGCGGAGGAGACCGTATGCTTCGCCATCCTGCTGGCGGACGCCTTCATGCCGCTGCTCTACCGCATCCAGGCGGAGCTGCGCAACCAGAAGGAGTTCCACGACCGCGTGGACGCCCTGGAAGCGGGACACGCAAAGGAGGTGCGCCATGGCTAAGAAAAAAAAGCGCAGCTGGCGCTGGGTGGCCGGCGCCGTGCTGCAGAACCCTATCTTGGTGCAGGCGACGGGGCTTACCCCCGTGATCGTGGCCGCCACCACCCTGCAGGGCGCGCTGTGGATTTCCCTCATCGCCGCGCTGCACCTGGTGATATGCGAGCTGCTGGCCTCCCGGATGAAGGGCGTGCCCGAGTGGCTGCGCGTGGCGATCTATTTCGCCATCGGCCTGGGCATCGCCTGCCCGATGACGCTTTTCGTGGACTACCTGACCGACCTGCTCTACGCCGCGGACATGGTCTATCTGGCCGGCCCCTCGGCGCTTTCCCCGCTGCGCTTATTTCTTCCGCTCATGGCGGTCAACGCCCTGACGGTGCTGCGCTGCGAGCGCTACGCCATCCTCCATACCCCGGGCGACGCCCTGCGCGACGCGCTGGCCAACGCCCTGGGCTACGCCGTGGCGGCCGCCGTAACGGGGGCCCTGCGCGAGCTGCTGGGC
>WQTL01000258.1 GCA_009786275.1 Bacillota bacterium
CTTGGCCGGGGAGTTCCCCGGCGCCCCCTACCACGCACCAGCACACAGCATCGCTCAAGCCACTGTCGCGCCACGTGTGGCCTCGTGTGCCGCTTTCACGCCCCAGGACGGGTGATGTAACGGCAGAGGAAGAAAAACGCGCTGTTGGCCCCCGTGTGGCCGCGTGTAGCGATTCGCCATTTCCACACCCACAGCAGGAAGCCGCCAGAGAACGAGCATCGACAGAGAAACAAGGACACAAGCAGGATAAAGGCTCTGTCAGGCTTGCACCTGCCAGGGCCAGTTTACACCGACCGGCAACGCCGTTCGGGGGTTACGGTTTCTGTCATAAACCCGCCGCAGCAAACGAAAACCTGTTAGGAGTCGCCTCAAAGCCAAGCGCATCAAGGGCTTTGGATTGTCAGCAAAAAAACATAGCTCTTGGTCAAATAATTGTCTGGACTTCCGGCACGACCTGTGGTATGATGTCGTGCTTGGAAGGAGGGTGAAAACCCATGGCAAAAAGAAGGGCAAACGGCGAAGGCAGCATCTCCAAGCGGAAGGACGGCAGATGGGAGGGCAGATTCACGATCGGCTACCGGGAGGACGGCAAACAAATCTACAAAAACGTGCTGGCAAAAACGCAAGCCGAGTGCGCGAAAAAACTCAAGGTAGCCATCGCTGCGGCGAAGGAAATCTCAACAAGCGAACCCGCACCAACGGCCTACACCGTGGCCAAATGGATCGACATCTGGTACGAAAATTTTATTCGGCCCAACCTGCGGGAGACAACCCGGAACCAGTACGAGTCGTTCATCAGGCACCATGTGAAGCCCTACGTCGGAGAGCTTTCCCTCACAAAACTGAGCTCGCTCGACCTGCAAAAGCTCTACAACAAGCTGAAAACCAGCGGCAGAATCCAGACCGACCACGCGCTGTCCAACCCCGGCCTGAGCGCGAAAACGGTGCGCAGCATCCACATGATGCTCTCCTCCTGCTTGGAAAAAGCGGTAGCCGAGCGACTGATTCCGAGCAACCCCGCGCACGGATGCAACATCCCGCCGAAGGAAAAGCAGGAGATGAAAATCATCCCGCCGGAGCAGATCGGCAAGTTTTTGACCGAGGCGGACAAGGCCGGATACCTCGCGATGTTCTACCTGGAGTTGACCTCCGGCCTGCGCCGGGGAGAGCTACTCGCCCTGCTGTGGACAGACGTTGACACCGCCAACGGCACGATCTCCGTGAGCAAACAGGTCATCAGAGTCAACGGCGAGTTGAAGGTTCTGCCGCCCAAAACAAAGAATGCCGTGAGAAAAATCGTGCTGCCTAAGCAGACAGTTGAGCTACTGATCACCGAGCATGAGCGTCACCTGGATCACCCGCTGCTCTTCCCTTCGCCCAAGAGCAACACCTATCTCGACCCGCCGGCAGTAGCCCGGAAGATGAAAACACTGCTCAAGCGCGCGGGGATTGACGAGATCAGGTTCCACGATCTCAGGCACACATTCGCAACGCTGTCGCTCCAAAACGGAGTCGATGTGAAAACTTTGAGCCACACGTTGGGCCACTACAGCGCAGGGTTTACCCTCGACACTTACACGCACGTCACAACCCAAATGCAAGAGGACGCGGCCCGGAAGATCGGCGGGTTCATGGCAGCAGCGCAGGGATAAATGGTCAGGAAATCGTCAGGCCCCACCCCGCCAAACGCCTATACACCAAGCCTTTTCCACCCCCCAGCCATCCGCCAAAAACAGCAATATGCGTCCCGTAATGGTCAAAATAATGGTCAGGCAGCGCGAAATCACTCAAAACACCAGAACAACAGAAGAAAAGGCAAAGCCGCAAAGTCAATCGTGTCAAGACTTTGCGGCTTTTTGCCGGTGGTCGGAGTGTCGAGATTCGAACTCGAGGCCTCTTGGTCCCGAAATAGTTCTAGCCTGCTAAGGGAATTTTCTCCTTGTGTTTAAGGATAGATTGTGCTATGATTATTTTGACAATGAGGATAGGGGTGCTGATATTTTGAGGAAAGCTATTTTAACCATTGCATTGTTATGCATCATAGTCATCTGCATAGTTTCTACAATGCCCGTGCATGCGGAAGAGGCTTTCTCCACAACACCGATGATTGCGGGAGGTGAGGAGCATACAATTGCGCTGAAAAGCGATGGCACAGTATGGGGCTGGGGTTCGTATTACCACGGTCAGCTAGGTAATGGAGCGGTCGGTGAATGGCGTCCCCAGGGTTCGGACGCATTCCAAGTCACTCCTGCGCAAGTAGCGGGGCTTGATCACATGGTTGCCGTCGCGGCAGGGCAATATCATACTGTTACGTTGCGGCGCGACGGCACTGTATGGGCCTTTGGGTTCGATGATGAAGGTCAGCTTGGAGATGGCAACGGCGGTGAGGTGGGCCGCCGCAACCCAATGACTGTACAGGCGAAAATCAGTAATGCAACAGCGATTGCGGCAGGGAAGCGTCACTCCGTTGCGCTGCGGGATGATGGCACAGTGTGGACTTGGGGATCGAATTATTATGGGCAATTGGGCCATGGCGAACCCGGCTGGCCAAACAAGCAAAATGTGCCCGCGCAAGTGCAAGGCGTCGATCATGTTATTTCCATTGCGGCGGGAAGCGATCATACCGTTGCACTGCGAGACGACGGCACTGTTTGGTTATGGGGACTGAATGACCGGGGCCAACTTGGCAATGGCACCGGCGGCCAACAAGCCGGAGAAGATGAGGAAGCGGACTTTTCAGCTTTGCCCGTGCAAGCACAGGGGCTTGTAAACATAACTGCAATCGCGGCGGGCACCGGCCACACCATTGCTTTACGCGAAGACGGCACAGTTTGGGTTTGGGGTGCGAATTGGCGCGGACAGATCGGCGATGGCACGTTGGAAAACGATGACTACCGCACAATACCCACGCAAATCGGAAATCTGAGTGATGTTACAGCCATTGCAGGAGGGCACGCCCATAGCGTCGTTATGAAAAAAGATGGTTCGGTATGGGCATGGGGGCTGAATGTAGATGGCCAACTGGGTGTCGGCAGTGGCTGGAATGAGGATGGCCACCGCCTCACACCCGTGCAGACAAATCATATCAACAATGTGATTTCCATTGCGGCGGGGGATACGCATACCATCGTCATGCGCGACGATGGCACCGTTTGGGCTTGGGGAAATAACAGGGCAGGCCAGGTTGGCGACGGCACCGTCTGCGAATTTGGCGATTACCGCCCTAACCCACAACAAGTTTTGGGGCCAGATGGCGTGGGGTATTTAAATTTACTTGAGAGTTCACATCAGTCAACCGAACAGACTGAGTCACCAACTGAAAGCACTGAACCTATTTCAGATTTGCCAGAATCTCCGATTGGGCCTTCTTCAAATATAACAGTCTGGATTATCTTTGTGAGTTTAGGTGTGGCATTGACTGTTACTGTTGCTATCCTGCTGCTATTGAAAAAGCGCAGGCGATGGTGAAGGCGAAAGGATCCGCCATGCCCTACTTCAAAATCGACAACGACATCTTCTCTCTGCGGTTAGACTCCTACGAGTTCCAAATCTACGCCTACCTGGTTTCCTGCGCAGGGAAGAAAGGCGAGTGTTGGCCGAGCACAAATACCATCGCGCGGATGCTCGGCATGAGCCAGAGCACGGTGATCTTCAAAATTGATTCACTGGTACGCAGGCAGCTCATCGCGAGATGTAGCGGCAGAGGAAGAAAACGCGCTGTTGCCCTCCGTGTGGCCCCGTGTGGCGATTCGGCCTTTTCACGCCCACAATACTGAGGCCCAGGGCAAAACGCCGAAACATGAGGAACGGCAGGAGTTCGATTTTTAAGCAGGATAAAGACCTTGTCAGGCTTGCGCCTGCCAAGGCCAGTTTACACCGACCGGCAACGCCGTTCGGGGGTTGCGGTTTCTGTCATAAACATGCCGTGGCAGACGAAAAGCTGTCAGAAGAGGGTTAAAAGCCAAGCACATCAAGGGCTTCGGCCTGTTAGCCAAGAAAGATAGCTCTTGGTCAAATAATTGTCTGGACTTCCGAGCAACACTGTGGTATGATGTCGTGCTTGGAAGGACGTGATTTTTATGGCGAAGCGCAGAGCAAACGGCGAAGGAAGCATCTGCAAGAGAAAAGACGGACGATGGGAGGGTCGGTTCACAGTCGGCTACCGGGAGGACGGCAGGCAAATTTACAAGAACGTGCTTGCCAAAACGCAGGCCGAGTGCGCGAAAAAGTTGAAGGCAGCCATCGCCACAGCGAAGGAAATCCTTGCAACGGAACCCACGCCAACGACCTATACCGTGGCCGAGTGGATCGACATCTGGTACGAAAACTTCATCAAACCGAACCTCCGGGAGACCACCCGCAATCAGTACGAGTCGTTCATCAGGCATCACATCAAGCCCTACGTCGGCGCGGTTCCGCTGGCGAAACTGGGCTCGCTAGACTTGCAAAAGCTCTACAA
>WQTL01000259.1 GCA_009786275.1 Bacillota bacterium
GGGCGCGGCTACCGGCCGCGCACTCTGGCGGCACTGTTCCTGCTCACCGCCCACCGCAAGCTCTGGAGGAAATGGTGCAAAGCCATTGACAACCATGACCAGCTATACACCTCCGTCAGCCGCCACACTGCCTGCGAGCAACACAGTCCTGTACACGAAGGGGAATTATGAGTGGCTGGGCACTACGCAGGCGGCCACGACAGCAAAGCGGCGGGCGTGGGCTACGAGAGTATGGCCGAGCACAACATGCGCCCGACCGCGGGCAATCAGGCGGCGTACAGCTTCTACCAAGGGCTGCTGGACTATGCCCGGCGCGGCGTGGATACGGTAAACTACAGCGCCAGGTTCAACCCGCACCCTGTCGTACTGAGGCCCAACGGCAGCGGCCGGCTCGTAGGGACGACCACCATTGAGTTCCTGGAAAACGTCGATTCCTACAGCATTGACCAAACGATGCTGCCGGCGGATACGACCATTGACGGCAATACCTATCGGAACGGCGATACCGTCACCGTGACAGCGCCTTTGGAAGACATCGGAAAGACATATACCACCTATGACATTTTCCACCTGAACAGCAAACGCTCCCCGGCCAATGTGTTTTGGTACGAGCCGGACGGCGGCAACCTGCAGAAGATGGTTGTCTACGATATGTCGTTCCAGCCCGCTTCGGCCATTTCCCTGACGATCACCTGTGAGGATGGCCCGCAGACGGGCATTATCTACCTGAACAAGAGCAACAGGGATATATCCAAGGGCAACTACAGCCTGGCCGGCGCCGTGTACCGGGTCTTCGAAAGGAATACCGGGAAATCTGTAGCCGACATCACCACGGATGCCAACGGCAACGCGCAGACCGGGCCGCTCCCCCTTGTGGATTACCTTGTGTGGGAAGTGGCCGCGCCCTATGGCTTCCTGCTGGACGACACCTACTACACAGCATATTTTACTGAGGCGGGAGCGGCACAGATATATATTTCCGCCGGTGACACCCCGCAGCAGGGCAAGATCACAGTCAAGAAGACCAACGCCAACACCGCCATGGGAGACTATTCCCTCCAGGGCGCGGTCTTCGAAATTTTCAGCGGCAGCGCACTGGTCGATACCATCACCACCGATGCCAGCGGCAGCGCGCAAAGCAAGGCCCTCAATCTCGGGAATTACACCGTGAAAGAGAAAACCGCGCCCAGCGGCTACGTCCTGAACACTGCCAGCTTCCCCGCCAAACTGGAGTACGCCGGGGAAAATGTACAGCTTGCCGCTGTGTCTGTCACCGTGCCCGAGCAGCCCCAGGCGGGCGTGATCCGCGTGAACAAGACGAACGCAAACGCCGCCAATGGAGAGTACAGCCTTGCCGGCGCGGTGTTCGAGATTCGCAACAGCGGAGGGACCCTGGTCGACACAATTACCACCGACGCTCAGGGCAAGGCACAGACAAAGCAGCTCCCCCTCGGTTCGTATATGGTGAAGGAGAAAACCGCTCCGGCCGGGTTCCAGCGCGATACCAACGAGTATACCGCCAACCTGACCTATGGCGGCCAGGACACAGCGGTTGTCTATGCCGACGTTAATGTTCCCGAGCAGCCGCAGATGGGCCGCATCAATATCAAGAAGACCAACGCCACACCCGCGCTGGGAGACTACCCCCTGAGCGGCGCGGTCTTCGAGATTTTCAACGGCAGCACTCTGGTTGACACTGTGACCACCAACGCGGCCGGCGAGGCGCAGAGCAAGGCCCTCAAGCTGGGTAGCTATACCGTGAAAGAGAAAACCGCTCCCTTCGGCTACGTCCTCAACACCGACAGCTTCACTGCCAACCTGGAATATGCCGGGCAGGACGTGGAGCTCTCCGTCGTCTCCGTGACGGTCCCCGAGCAGCCCCAGCGCGGCATCATCCATATCAATAAAACCAACGCGGACGCCGTGCAGGGCAATTATTCCCTGGAGGGGGCTGTGTTCGAAATCCGTACAGAGGGCGGTGTCCTGGTCGACACCGTCACCACGGACGCCAGCGGCAAAGCCAGCTCGAAGGAGCTGCCCCTGGGCGCGTATGCCGTGGCGGAAAAGTCCGCACCCTACGGCTTCCTCCGCGACAAGAACGAGTATGATGCCGTCCTCACCTACGCGGGCCAGGACATTGCCGTGACAGCCTGCACGGTAAACGTCCCCGAAAAACCGCAGACAGGGAAGATCAATATCAAGAAGACCAACGCCACCCCGGCGCTGGGCGACTATTCCCTCCAGGGCGCGGTCTTCGAAATCTTCAGCGGCAGCACGCTGGTTGACACCCTGACCACCAACGCCGCAGGCGAGGCGCAAAGTAAGGCACTCAAGCTGGGCAGCTATACCGTGAAAGAGAAAACCGCTCCCTTCGGTTACGTCCTGAACGCCGACAGCTTTACGGCCAAGCTCGAATACGCCGGGCAGGACGTGGAGCTCGCGGTGGTGTCCGTGACTGTCCCCGAGGAACCCCAGCGCGGCATCATCCGGGTGGCCAAGGCCAACGCGAATCCCTCCATGGGCGATTATTCGCTCCAAGGCGCGGTGTTCGAGATCCGCGATAGCCAGGGCAAACTGGTCGATACCATCACCACCAATGCCAACGGGCAGGCCAATTCCAAGGAGCTCCCGCTGGGCAGCTACACCGTGTCTGAAAAGACCGCCCCGCAGGGCTTCGTGCGCAACCGCAACATCTTCGGGGCGCAGCTGAGCTACGCCGGGCAGACCGTCACCGTCGTCTATGCCGACGTGGCTGTTGCCGAGCAACCCCAGGTGGGAACGATCACCGTGACCAAGAAGGACGCCGCAACCGGCAGCACCGCCCAGGGCGACTCGATCCTCGCCGGGGCCGTGTTCGAGGTGTATAAGTCCGATAAGTCCACCTTAGTGGACACCCTCTACTGCGGCACGGGCAATACTGCCACAACCAAGGAACTCCCCCTCGGCACGTACTATGTGCAGGAGAAAACCCCACCCGTGGGCTACACCCTGGACGAGGAATTCCACCAAGTGAAGCTGGAATACGCCGGGCAGGAGATTGAGGTGACCAGTACCAGCTACGACCTGAAAAACAAAGTGATTCAGGGCCAGATCGCGATCACGAAGCACATCGACGCGCCCATGGAGGGCTACGATGATCCGCAGATCGAACAGCCCCTTGAGGGCGCGGTGTTTCAGGTCTATCTCGCCGCCGCGGGCAGCTATGACGCCGCGAAGGAGTCCGAGCGCGACCTGATTACCACCAACGAGAACGGGTTCGCCATCACGAAGAAGCTGCCCTACGGCCTATACACCGTGGCGGAGATCGAGGCTCCCGGCGATTTCAAGATGGTGGACCCTTTCCAGGTGTTCATCTCGCAGGAGGGGAAGATTTATCGCTTCATCCTCAACAACATCACCTTCCGTTCGCAGGTAAAGGTCATAAAAGTTGATGCCGAAACCGGCAAGCCCATCCTGCTGGCCGGCACGACCTTCAAGGTCAAGGATTTGTCAACCGGCAAATTCATCGTCCAGCATGTGGACTACCCCACGCCCGCGGACATCTCCGAGTTCGAGACTGCCCCGGACGGCACGCTGGTGCTGCCGGAGCCGTTGAAGTCGGGCGAATACGAGCTGGTGGAAGTCCTCGCCTCGCGCGGGTATCTCCTCAGCGATAAGCCTGTGAAGTTCACTGTGCATTCGTCGCAGGCCGAGGAAACCATCACTGTCACGATGGAGAACAAACCCGTCATGGGTAAAGTGAAGGTTGAAAAGACCGGCAACATGCTGGTGGGCGCCAAGGAGATCGAAACCATCTTTGGGTCGCAGTATCTGCCCCTCTTCGAGATGAAATTCCTGCTTGAACAGCCGGACGGCGTGCGAGCGGGCTTTTCCGGGCGGAAATTGGACGGTCTGTACCTCGGGGGCATGTCATTTCCGAAAGCGGTCTTCGCCGGCACCGTCATGGAGCACTGCAACTTGGACGAGGGCGATTTCACGGAAAGCGATTTCCGGGAGGCGGCTTTGTTTGACGTCACAGCGTTCAGGGCCGAACTGGACTTCACTGACTTTTCCGGCGCACGCCTCACCGATTGCGTATTCCGGCAGGCCGACCTGGTAGATGCCTGCTTCGCGGACGCCGTGGTAAAAGGCTGCGTTTTCGATCTCGCCAACACAAAGGGCGCGGACTTCACGCAGGCTGAGCTGGTGGAATGCGATGGCCTGGATGACATTGCGCAGGGCCTGGCGATGACGATGGGAGGGATGTAACCGCATGGAAAAAGAACAAAACCCCATCACCCCGGAGGAGCTGCGCGCCGCCCTTGCCGAGCAGCCCTACGATTTATCCGGCCGCCTGCTGGTCGGCGTCAGGCTGGAGCACCGCGATCTGGAAGGCTTGTATCTTCGCGGCGCAACCCTGCGCGGCTGCACCTTCGCCCATTGCAAGTTCGACAACAGCGACTTCACCGATGCCGATTTGGGCGACACCCAATTCATCCGTTGCAAGATGGAATAC
>WQTL01000260.1 GCA_009786275.1 Bacillota bacterium
CCCCGGCGTAGACCGGCGGCTCTGCCGCCGCGCCGTCGCCGCCCAGGCGGTTATCGATGATGATGCCCGGCTGCAGCTCGCGTATCATCTCCACCAGCTTCGTGGCGCCCCACTTCTCGCCGCGCAGGTCCCCGTAGGAGAAATCGAACCACATGATGTCGATCTTGCCGTAGTTCGTGCACAGCTCCCGCACCTGGTTGTGCAGGTATTCCACGTAGTTTGCGAAGTCGATCCGTTCGTCCTTGTAGGCCTCGTTTTCCCGCATGGGGTGGATGCTGTCGTCATACTTCGGGTAGTCCTCGTGGTGCCAGTCCAGCAGCGAATAGTAGAACCCCACTTTAAGCCCCTCGGCGCGGAAGGCATCGACATATTCGCGGATGAGATCGCGCCCGGCGGGGGTGTTCGTGGCTTTGTAATCCGTATACTGTGAATCGAACAGGCAAAAGCCGTCGTGGTGCTTGGTGGTCATCACGGCGTATTTCATGCCCGCCTGCTTGGCCAGCGCCGCCCACGTTTTCGGGTCATAACGCACGGGGTCGAATTCGTCAAAATATTTCTGATAGTCCTCGTTGCTGATGCGCTCGCCGTTGCGCACCCACTCGCCCCGGGCGGGGATGGCGTAGAGCCCCCAGTGGATGAACATCCCGAAGCGGTCCTCCAAAAAGGACTTGGTGCGCGCGTCTCGCTGGTCGTAGTATGTCATCTCGCGGCGATCCTTTCCAGCAGCAGCTTCGCGCAGTCGATCTGGTTGGGGATATTCCCTTCCTCGTCCTGCACGCGCCAGATATCCGGGGTGATTTCGTCGGCGATGCAGATGTTGCGCTGCGCGTCAAAGCCGAACTCGAGTTTAAAATCGATGAGCTTCAGCCCCAGCTGCGCCAATTCCGCGCGCAGGATGTCCCCCGCCTTCACCAGCAGGTTCAGGCCCTTCTGGTAGTCGCCCGGCTGCAGCATGCCCTTCATCAGGCACAGGCGCTCGCTGATGAGGGGGTCGCCCTGCTCGTCGTCCTTCAGCGTGACCTCGAGGTACGGCGGCTCGAAGGGGACGCCGGCCTCCAGGGTGAAGCGGCGGCACATGCTGCCCGCGGTGAAATAGCGCAGCACGAACTCCAGCTTGGGCACGTCCACCTCGCGCACCTTCATCAGGCACTTGTCCAGGTCCGCGCCGAGGTAATGCGTGGGCACGCCGCCCCGCTCCATGAGCTCGAAGAAATATTGGGCGATGGTCAGGCCCAGCTTCCCCTTGCCGGCCACGCTGCCGCCTACGGTGTTGAACCCGGGGTCGAACACGCCGTTTTCGCCCGTGGCGCTGTCCTTAAAGAGCAGCCAGCAGCTGCCGTCAGCCTCGTCGCGCAGGACATTTTTGGTTTTTCCGCTGTAGATGATTTGCATTTGCTTTCCTCCCGGTATTATAAAATGAGTTCTCATTATACCAGACGCCGGGCAAAATTGCAAGAAAAAAGCGATGATCTTGCAAAAAAAAGTGGTTAGAGATTCTCCTGCCCGGCCTCCGCCTCCCCGCGCATCCTCTGCGCCAGCGCCCGCCGCTCGATCAGGTCGGCCTCCACCGCTTTCGGGTCGTGGTCGTATTTGAAAAACAGCAGCGCGATGAACACCACCACCTCGCCTATCGCCGGGGCGAGGTAGCGCAGCGGCCAGATGGATTTCATGAAGCGCTCCGGCTGCTGCTCCCGGGGGAATTCCCAGCCCAAAAAGCCCGTCCACTGCGTCACGGCGTTCTCGAACACGGAGCCGATGTTGTCCTTCACCAGCTTGTTGAGCATGCCGCTGACCGCCATGGTCATGCCCTCGCTGCGCAGGCCGGTTTTCCATTCCACGTAGTCGTACATCTCAAAATCGATCTGCCCCTTGGGGATGGGCATCCACTTGTCGAAGATCTCCCTTATGCCCTCCAGGGTGAAGATGATAATCAGCTTGGGCCACGAGTTATAGCCGATGAAGTAGGTCGCAAGGTACTGCACGAACGAAACCACCACATGCGCCCGCACGAAGTTGGCCTTGTTGCCGAACCACTGCGCAACCCGAGTGGCGAAGGGCTGCAAAAACGCGCTGGGGCTGGCGAAGATGAGCCCCCGCAGCACATAGAGCACCTCGCCGCCGATCTCCTTTTTGCCGATGCGCAGCGGCTGCACCAAAAAGCGGTAGAAGTTCATGTAGTCCGTCTTGGGGATCAACAGCTTCAGCAGGCCGATAATGGTCCAGATGATGAACCAGCGGTTGTGTTTCACCACGGCGAAGCTCTCGCGCAGGGAGGGCGTGCGCTCTGTTTGCCCTTCCTCTGCATCCTCCTCACCTTTCACCCTTACGGTGAAGTCCACGCGCTGCTTGGCGTAGGAGGGCAGCCAGCGGCAGAACATCGTCAGCGGGGCGAAAACCAGCGCGCCGTAGATCATGATCTGGTAGTCCGACCAGCCCAGGATGTCCTTCATGCCCATGAGCGCGATGGGAATGCCCGAGACGAACTCCGCCAGCTGCCCGCCGACGGTCTTGCAGGTCTGGAGGAGGCCGCGCTGGTCGGTATGCGGGGTGATGCCCGCCCAGATTTTCGATTCGCTCACGGCGTTGGCGGTGCTCATGATGTCGGCGAACATGGTGATGGCCGTCCACAGAATCAGGCGCTGCAGCGGGCCCATATCGCCGAAGCGGAAGCACTGGATCAAAATAAAGGCCGGGCTGAGCGTCGCGTTGAGGCGCATGATCCAGCGGTGCACCTGTTCGCTCAACGGCTTGCGGTCCATGGTGACGCCGATGACGGGGTCGTTGGCGGCGTCCCAGCTGATGCGGATCACGTCGTGCACGCTCTTCCAGTTCGGCGGGATCATCCCCTTGCCCATGCCGATGAACAGCTTGTCCTTCAGCCCCGTGAAGCCGCTCATAAAGCCCTTCAGGCCCTCGGCAAGCAGCTGTATGCCGCCTTCCCAGGGCCTTATTTTTTCCTCGGGCAACTCCGCGCCCCGCCACCAGACGACGGGATGCCGCACCGCCTGCCTGATTTGCTCCCTGGTCTCCTCGCTTAAATTTGCCATACGGCCCTCAATTTTCCGCGTATTCCTTAAAGAATTGCTTCGGCCTCGGGTCGTCCCAGGCGATCCCCGTGTCATAGGAATTCCCGAAGGCCTGTTTCAGCTCGTCCCCGTTGTCCGCGCCGTCGAAGATGTTCGCGTTCACCGCCAGAATGAGCTCGCAGGCCCGGCCGATGGCGTTGTCGTAGGCTTGCCGGAAGGACGCGCTCATGGTCTCCCCCGTCACCGGGTGTTGGAAAGGCTCCCCCCTGGGGTTGAGCATCTCCTCAAAGTCGGGGAAATACTGCTTCACCTTGTTCAGCATGAAGCTTCGGAAGTGGAACCGGTAGAATTTCCATATTTTGACGCCGCTCTTGTAGCCGGCGGCGGCTTTTTTCAGCCCGTACACGGTTTCATAGGCGGCGTCGATCAGGGCATCAATGCCCCCCGCGCCGACGCGTTTCCGGAAGGGGAATTGGGGATTGATTTGCAGCTCCTTCTCCTTTTCGGCGTCGATCCACGACTCGAACAGGAGGTGCGCGTCCAGGGCCGAAACCAGGCACTTGGCCGGGTGGCGCTGCGTCATATAGTAAATCAGCGGGTGCGCCTCGATGTCCAGGGCGTAGTGCATGATCATGCCGTACAGGTAGGCCATGGCGTTCGCGTTACCCTGCAGGCCGTTCTCCTTGATGAACCCGATCAGCGCCAGGAAGAACGCGTCCGTGTTTTTTTCGTGGGCGTTCACGAAGCAGCGGTAGTATCCGGTCCCCAGCAGCAGGGCCATGGTGTCGTGCGAGATGGCCGACGCCCCCACAAAATCGGCAAACTCCCCGTTGACCTCCAGCCCCCTTTTTTCAAGCTCCGGTTTGATTTTCTCCAGGCATTCCCCGCTATGTATCGCGTGCGTCACCAAGGCCGGCATAAAAACTCCCCCTTTATCTTTATCATTGTTGATTTATCTTAACATATGCGTAACGCTTATGCAAGAGAATTATTTGCTTGCCTCCAAATACCTCCCCGCAAAACGCTTGATCGCCCCGTAATACCGCTGCGCCTGGTACGCGGATTCGCCGTGGCCCGCCCCGGGGAAGGTGCACTTCTCCTTCTCGCAGGCGGCGGCCTCATAGAGCTCATCGAGCATCCGGAACGGCACGGCATCGTCCGCCTCCCCGTGGAGGAAGAGCGTGGGCGTCCTCGACTTTTTCACCTGCTCCACGCAGGAGGCGTCTTTCATAGAGAAGCCCTGCCGCAGGCGCACGAAGGCGTCCATGGCGTACAGCGCGGGGAACACCGGGATGTGCAGCAGCGTCTTGGCCTGATAGGCGTACTCGTCCCAGAAGGAGCTGAAGCCGCAGTCCTCCACCGCGCACACGACGTTCGCGGGCAGGGGCTCGCCGGTGGCCATCATCACCGCCGCGCCGCCCATGGAACCGCCGAACAGGACGATCTTCGCGTTTTTATTTTCCTTGGTGAT
>WQTL01000261.1 GCA_009786275.1 Bacillota bacterium
CCTTGATGTTGCCGGTCAGGCCCCCGCCGGTCAGATCGGCCCCGAAGGTGCGGCCGAACAGGCCCGCGTAGTAGGGGCCCGGGTAGGGGGCCTTCGTGGTCAGCGGGACGGCGCGGGAACGCACGTCGGCGGTGACTTTTTTGCCCGCCGTGCTGAATTTCACCGTGCGGTAGTCCCCGGGGAAGCTGGCGGTGGAGGCCGTGGTGATGTCGTACAAGGGCTCGCCCCGGTCGGACACCAGCACGGCGATTTCGCTCAGGTGCAGGTGCCCGGATAGGTAGAAGTGCATCCCGGCGTCCGCGAAGGCCTCGCCGACGCCGCGCGGATACACCATGGCGAAGTTATCCATGAGGGCCTCCTGGCCGCCAAGCTGCTCGCCCAGGGTGTGGTGCCCCAGGCCGACGATCGTTTTCCCGGCGGCTTTGGCCTTCTCGCACTGCCCGACGACCCAGGCCTGCAGCGCCTCCTGCGCCGGCTTCTCCGCGCCTACCAGGGCGTGGCGGTAGTCGTCAAAGGCGATCAGGCGGTAGCGCTTCCCCAGGTCGGCGGCGTAGGAGAGCGTGCCCGGCATGCGCTCGCAGTTTGGCAGGTCGTAGCCGAGCTTCGCGTACAGCGACAGAAATTCGTCGGGCGAGAGGTTGCGCGCCTGCTCCCGCTTGCCGGAGGAATAGTCCGCGGCGTTGCCCTTGCTGACGTCGTGGTTGCCGGGCACCACCGCCACGGGGATGCCGGTGTCCCGCTCGAAGTCCCGCAGAAGCCGCGCCACGCGGACATGGCCCTCGTATTCGCCGTCACGGGTCATGTCGCCGGGGACCAGCAGGTATTCCAGGCCGTCCGTCTTCACGCGCGATTTGATCTCCTGCAGGGCGGCGAGGAAGAGGGTCTCGGCCAGCTCGGCCGGGCGGCCCTTGCTGGCGGACTGCGCCTTGTAGGCGTCACAGAAGCCGCCGGTCATCTTGTCGGCGTAAAAATGCGGGTCCGCCAGGACGGCCACGCGCAGCATGGCGGGGTCACTTGCCCCGGCGGATATTTGGAACAGGCTCATAAACAGAACCACAGACAGCAGCAGCGCGGTGAGCTTGCGCAGTGTATTTTTCATGGCAACCCCTCTCCTATATGGATGGTGACTTCGTCGTCGGGCGAATCGTCGTAGACCAGCGAGAGCATGAACGCGGGGAAGTCGGCTATCCCCAGCTTTTTGCCCAGGAATTTCAACCGCCGCCCGTAGGCCAGGAAGGCTTGGCCGAGGCCCGTTTCGGGGCCGTAGGGCTCTGTGCCGGCGTAGATATTGCGCATGCCCTCCAGGAGGACGTCCCGCAGGAGCAGGCCCCGGACCTGCGCCGTGATTCGGCTGCGGCAGGCCAGCAGGGCCCCCAGGCCGCCCAGAGTGATACGGTTGGCGGGCTTCCCCAGGGGCTTGAGGAAGGTCTTGAGCTTGTACACCCGCGCGGGGTCGATGCCCGTGCCGATGCTGCGGGCGAACAGCTCGTAGTCGCTCTCCCAGCCCGCGAAGATGTTGCGCAGCACGACGTCGAAGGTCTCCCGCAGGAACTCGGCGGCGGCCATCTCCCCGAAGGCGGGGATATGGGGGATTTCGCTGCCGGTGATACGCACGGTATTGCCGTCGATCTCCAGCTTGCGGAATTTGCCTGGCCAGCCCACCAGGGCCGAGGTGTTGACGTCCCAATAGGGGTTGCCCGCCGGGGTGACGATGGGGGCGATGTTGTGGATATGCGAGTGCCCCGTGAGCATGAAGGGCAGGCCCGCGTCGGCCAGGGCGCGGGTGGTTTCGGCTTGCAAGAGGGAGCGGGGCTCGATGAGGGGATAGATGGGCGAGGGCGGCAGGCTGGGCAGGTGCGTCATGCCGAAGATGCGGCCGCCAGCCGCTTTGGCCTGTTCGATTTGCTCCAGGGCCCAGGGCAGCCAGCGCGGCGGCCTGTCGCGGCCATGGTCGTTGATACACAGCAGGCGCAGACCGGGTTCCAGCATGACAACGAAGGCGATGCCGTCCTCATATAAGGCGATGGCGTCGTTCGGGCCGAACTCGGCGTACATCTCCCGCAGCAGATGGCAGTTTTCGCGCCCGAGGGTTTTGTGGTCGTGGCTGGCGGTGATGGCGATCACGCGCTTGCCGGCGGCTTGTACTTGCCTGAGCTTCTCGATCATTCTGCTGTGCTCGTACGGGTGGCCGGTCTGGGTCAGGTCGCCGGAAAGCAGCAGGGTGCCGCAGCCCGGCTCGGCCAGAAAGGCCGCCAGGCAGGCGTCGATGATCGCCTCGCTCTGCGCCAGGGCGGTCTGGTTGGGGTGTTTGTCCAGTTCCTCCGGGTTTTCGCGCACGTGCAGGTGCAGGTCCGTGAATTGCCACAGTTTCAGCATAGGGCGGTTCCTCCCTCTCTACCAGTTCTCCGCCATCTCCATGGCGATCCGCTCCCAGCGGAAGATATTCTCCGGGCGGTTGCAGCAGGTGCTGATGTCCTTCAGGGTGATGTCCAGGCCGCGCACGCCGCTGCGCTTGCACGCGCCGAGGATCTCGCCGAGCTCCCGGCGCAGAGCGTCCTCGTTGAGGACGGGCACGGCTACGGCGGCGGGGTTGGGCTTGCTGGAGAACACGTAGCGCCCGCCGATGATTTCCGCTGCCATGGGGATATCGGCCCAGGGGGTGACGCCGATCTTGCGCAGGTTGGGTATCTTCTCCACCAGGTCGATCTTGTTGTGCAGGGGTTCGCAGCATCCATAATATACCAGGCCGCAGGTGCCCACGGTGCGCTTCATGTACGCCAGGTCGAACTCCTCGTGCATTTCGCGGCTCACCGAGCCAAAGATCTGCGCCGTGCCCCGGCCCCAGATGTGCTTTCTGGTGACGGCGCCGTCCGTGGGCTTGGGCAGGTCCTCGGTAAGCCAGGGCGTGCAGTGCAGGAGAAGCGCGTCGTTATCCAGCAGGCCGAGGGCCTCGCGCTGGGCAAGCTCGGATTCCTTGCATTGGGTGATTTTCTCGATGATGGCGTGGCTGTATTCCGGGCGGTCGATCAGGTCGATGAGGATGGGCGTGACGCCGCGGTAGCGCGAAATGTCGTCCCAGCTGGCCACGCCGCACTGGCTTGTCCCGGTGATGCGCACGGGCAGGATGTCCCCCACGGCCCCGCCTATTTTCGTCCAGGCGGCGCGGGTGGCGGGCTCGTCGTAGGTCAAAACCGGAAGATGGATCATATCCAGGGAGGCCTCGTCCTCCAGCTGGTCCTCGTATTCGTGGGAGATGATGTTCGTGGCGTGGCCGGAGGCGATCGTGCGGTCCTTCGTGACGATGCCGATGCCCGTGGAATGTACCACTTTTCCCACACCCACGTAAGGCCGCAGGATCATGTCCGCAGGGAAGTGCTTGTACTTGAACAGCTCGCGGCGCATCCAATTTTCCAAGCCGCGCAGTTCATCGTCCTCGCACAGGCAGGTGAGCGAGCCGTCGATGTCCATCTGCTGCCAGGGGATTTCGTCCAGGGCGACCACCGGACGGAGCATACGCAAGTCGTTCGAGGCGGTGTGCAGGGCGCGGCGCTGCGCGTTGCGGGGTTCGGCGGCGGCGGCGGCGTAGGCTTGCGCGAGCGGGCGCAGGATTTGTTCGTCACGGGTCATGGGAGGCTCCTTCTCTTTGATGAGGGTATTATACCATACCTGCCCCAAAGGGGCAAGAAGGTTTTTTCATTTTTTAGCGCCGCCCGCAACATTTGGTACTGCGCCAACAACTCTTTGACAGGCTGAAAGCCCCGCCGGGCAAAACCGGCGGGGCTGCTGCTTTTTTGGGTAGTCAAAAAATCACATAGGGCACCAGCATGTCCTCCGGCACAAACAGGCCGTGGTTCCCGCCGTCCGCCGTCTTGTGCAGCCCATGGTCCGCCGTGACGATCACCCGGCCGTCAAAGCCCTCCGAAAGGCTGCGCACATAGCCGTCGATCTCCGCAGCCGCCTGCCGGGTCTCCTCGGCATGGGGGCCGAAGGCGTGCTCGGTTTCGTCGATGGAGTGGAAGTGGACGAAGAGCAGGCCGGGTTGGTCGGCCAGGGCCTGCTTGGCGAGCATATAGGCGTCCGCGTCGCCCAGGGCCAGGGTGGGCATCAGGCTGGTGTTGATGACCGACTGCCCGCCCCCGATGTGCGCGCGGGTTTTGCCGCGTTTTTCCGCCGCCGCGAAGAGGTCCTCCCGGGCGGGGTCGCGCCGTTCGCGGTTCTGTATGCCGTTTTGATCCGGCGTGACGCCCGTGACCATGGCGGCAAGGCCCACGGGGGAGATCGGCGGGTAGCAGGCCAGGGCGCGGCGCGGCTCCAGCGAGCGGAGATAGGGCGCGTACGGCAGCATGTCCCAGCCGAAGCCGTCGAGGTTGAACACCAGCACGCGCTCACCCTGCTCCATGGCGCGCAGGGCGTCATGGTAAACTTCCGTGATGAGGAAGCCCGGCGGGTCGGCCATCACCCCGGCGAGGCCGCGCAGGACGCGGCCGTCCGGCAGATGGA
>WQTL01000262.1 GCA_009786275.1 Bacillota bacterium
CGTGCCGCCGCCAGAGCCGCCGCCTGGTTCCCGCCCGGCGGTTTCACGCGCGGAGAAGCCGCTTGTCGCACGGGCGTACGTGCCGCCCGCGGCCTCGCTTGCCTTCGCCCCGCCGCCCGCGGCAGCGGGGGCCTTTCCCTGCGCCCTTCCCGGAAATTCCACGACGTTGTCCTTGCGCGCCGGGGCGCGGGCCGCCTGGGGACGGCGGGCATAGGTGCCGTCCATCGCTGCGTCCGCGCGTGAAGCCTGCTTCACGCCCGCCTGCTGCGCCTTGTCGGCCTCCTGCGCGCCGTACGCCTCCTCGGTGACCGTTTCGCCCCGGAACACCCGGTCCAGCCAACCCTTCTTCGCGCCGTTCGCTCCCATCTGCTTGCCCTCCTGTCGGTTAACGATAGCTTCTTTCGCCGAATATAGCCGAGCCCACGCGGACGAGATTCGACCCTTCCGCGATTGCCAGTTCAAAATCGCCGGACATGCCCATGGACAGTATATCTATATTATCCATTTTTTTGCCCCGGATGTCAAGAAACAGCCGGAACATTTGAGAAAAAAACTTTCGCGTTTGAGGCCCTTCCCGCGAAAAGGGCGGAACTGTCATCAAACCGCGCACGGAAAGGCCGGGGAATTCCGCGATTTCGGCCAGGGCCGCCTCGGTCTCCTCCGGCAAAAAGCCGAATTTCGCCGGGTCCCGGCCGATGTTCACCTCCAGCAGCACGGGCATTTGCCTGCCCTGCTTTAGACAGGCGCCGGAAATTTCCCGGGCGACGCGCAGGGAATCCACCGATTGGATCATGTCCGCGCAGGCGACGGCCTTTGCGGCCTTGTTGCTCTGCAGGTGGCCGATGAGGTGCAGCTCGCAACCCGTCAAATCCAAGGCGTTCCGCTTGCGCGCGAGCTCCTGGACTTTATTTTCGCCCAGCAGGCGCGCGCCAGCGGCAATCGCCTCGGCGACCACCGGCTCGCCGACGGTCTTTGTCACGGCCATGAGGCGGACCTCGCCGGGGGTCCGCCCGGCTTGCAGCTCGGCCTCCCGCACGCTCTCCAGCACGCGCTCGTATCGCTCACGCAGCATCTCTCTTCCCCCACACCAATACCGTGTCGTGTATTTTCAGGCCGACGCCCCGCTGCTCGCGGTAGGAGATGTCCTCCCCCGTGAGGACGAGGGTCTCGCCCTTCTGCTCGAACCGCAGGTCCTTGCCGGTGACGACGGTCTCGCCGAACAGCTTGCGCCGGACCGTCACCAGGCTGGCGGGCGCGCCGGGCTCGATGGACTTCACATGGCTCTCGGTCACGAGGGTCATGTCCTGCCCGACGAGCAGCAGGCGGTTCTCCGCCGGCCGGGTGACGGATTTCACCTTACCCTGCACGGTGATGCGCTCGCCCTCCACCGCCTGGGCCTCGTTCTGGCGGCCCCAGGCCACCACCGCGGTCTCGCCGTCCTGATAGAGCACGTCCACCTCCCGCAGCTGCAGCTGCCCCGCCCGCACGATGTACACCGCCGTATAGGGGCGCGCGGCCTGGCCCTCGCCCTTCTCCAGGAAGCGCAGCGCCGCCGAGGGGAACGACAGCCCGTCCACCACCTCCAGGACGATCTCCGCCTTGGCGCCCCGCAGGCGCTGGATGGTGTCGTCCTTCTCCTCGCAGGAAAACAGCGCCACGCATTCCTCGCCGCCCCGGCGGATCTTCTCCACCTTCATGGTGAAGGAGCGCGCGCTTTCCTGGGGGAACATCACCTGGTATTTTTCGCCCTCCTCCAGCCGCTGCGCCTGCCCGCCGGGCAGCTGCGCCGCCATGTACCAGCGGAAGCCGGTGACCAGCTTCCCCATGGGGGCCGCCGCTGCGGGGGGCTTTTCCAGCAGGAGCCGCAGGTCCTCCGGCGCGTTGACCGCCAGCAGCGCCGCCGGGGTGATCACGCGCTCCAGGCCGTCCGCCGCGGGGTAGTAATCCCCGCTGCCGGGGGCTTCCAGCTGCGTGATCCCGGAGGCGTCCGTCTGCGCGTTCAGGGCCGCGATCTGCCGCCGGGTCTCGGCAATCTCGCCCGAGAAATCCACGGGCCGGCCCAGCGCCGCCTCGAGTGTGGTGGCGCGGTGGAGAAAGAGGTCCTGCTGGGCGGGCAAGCCGGCGCAGTCGCCGCTGTCCAGGGCTTTCAGAAAATCCAGGAAGCAATTGTCCACCTGCCGCGCCAGCTGCTCGGCGTTGAGCGCCTGGTAGCTCTTGGCCTCCTCGGCGTCCTGCAGCCAGTTCAGGCGCTGCTCCAGCACCCGCCGCCGGCTGAGGGCCTCCGCCTCGCGGCTGTCCCGGCATACCAGGGCGTAGGGCTGCCCCGCGCCCACCCGCGCGCCGGGCTCCGTGAGGGTGACGACCACGCCCTGCGCGGCGCCGGGCAGCGGGACCTCGCTGCGCGCAAACGTGGCCCGGGCCTCGATACGCACGGGCAGCTGCTCGTAGCCCGCCAGGGCCGTCACCCAATGTTTCGAGTGCCCGAGCAGGCTGTCGCCCGCCACCGCCAGGCCCCAGACGAGCAGCACGGCCCCCGCCGCGCCGAAGAAGATTTTCTTCCAGTGCAGGCGCAGCACGGCCAGGGGCTGGGCCTCCTCCCCCAGGGGCACGGGGGATTGGTAGGGTTTTTTGGGCTTCATGATGGCCTCCGGCTAAATGAGAAATGAGAATGCAGTATGCAGAAATGCGTTTGCCTGTTCCTGTAAATCGTCGTCCTCCATGAACAGTTCCATACAGCTGCCGGGGATTCGCTCGTTCCATTCCCGCGCCGTGCGGCGGAACCAGCTCAACTGCCGCTTGGCATAGCGCCGGGTCTCACGCTTGAGGTTCTCCACGGCCTCCTCCAAAGTACATTGGCCAAGGAAGTAAGGCTCCATCTCCTTATGGCCGATGGCCTGGGCCGCTGTATCTCTTGCCTCTTGCCTCCTGGCTTTGGCCTCTGCCGGCAGGCCGCTGGCCAGCATTTGCTCCACGCGCCGGCCGATGCGGTCGTATAAATGCTGCCGCTCGCGGGCGTTGAGGAAAATCATGCGGGCCTCGTAGGGCGAGGGCGTGCGCCGGGAGCGCAGGTTTTGCTCGGTCAGCGTCACGCCGGCGCAGCGGTAGAGCGCCAATGCGCGGGAGATGCGCTTTTGGTCGTTGGGATGGATTTTCGCGGCGGCGGCGGGGTCGATCGCCTGCAATTCTTCCCATGTGCCTGTGTGATCCTGCGTGAAATTTCCTTCTGTAAGTTGCAGGTTTTCCGTCACGGCCTGGATGTACAACCCGGTTCCTCCGCAGAGAATTGGCAGCTTTCCGCGTGTGTAAATATCCTGTATCGCCGCGTGGGCCAGGGGGGCGTAACGGGCCACGGAAAAGCGCTCGTCCGGCCGCACGAAATCCAGCAAATGATGCGGCACGCCGCGCATTTCTTTGATTGAAGGCTTGGCCGTGGCGATGTCCATGCCCTTGTATACCTGCATGGAGTCGGCGGAGACGACTTCGCCGTTCAGGGAAAGGGCGAGGTCAATCGCCAGGGCGGTTTTGCCGGTGGCCGTGGGGCCAGCGATGACAAGCAATGGGATGCTCCGCATAACCACCCCGCCCTTCGGGCACCCCTCCTCAGAGGGGAATTGATTACCGTCCAAACCTTTTCTCTATCTCCCTTTTCGTGATTGCGACCATCACGGGGCGGCCATGGGGGCAGTGGCGGATCTCCGGCATGGCAAGAAGCTTTTCCACGAAGCGCTCGCGCTCGTAGGCGGTGGTGGGGTCGCCCGCCTTCACCGCCGCGCGGCACGCCGCCGAGTGGAAAATCCAGTCCAGAGCCCGGGTGGTGAGGTCCCCCTTTTGCGCCAGCAGATAGCCCGCGATCTCCGCCGCCTGGGCGTTCAGGTCCGCGCCGGCCAGCAGCAGCGGGCACTCCCGCAATACAATGACATCGGCGCCGAACTCCTCGACCAGGAAGCCCGCCTGCTCCAATAAGTCCTTGTTTTCAAGTAAGATTGAAGCTTCCTCGCGGCTTAAGCTGAGCGGCAACGACTCGAGCAGCACCTGCCGCTGCACGGCCCCCTGCTCGGCCTTCAGGCGCTCGTAGAGGATGCGCTCATGGGCGGCGTGCTTATCGATGAGCAGCAGCTCGCCGCCGAGCTCCGCGAGGAAGTAGGTGTTGAAGAGCTCGATACAGTTGACAATTGACAGTTGACAGTTGACAATTGGGGGGACGGGGGTTGTATGTAATACAGGCTTTGTGATGAGCGAAGGCTCGTCCGGCTCGGGGGCGAGGGGGTTGGAGAACTCGCCGGGATCTTTTAAATTCACAATTGACAATGCACGATGCACAATTGAGGGAACGGGGGGTGGTGTCGGCGATGAATACTGCACAACAGGCAATTGTGCATTGTGCATTGTGCATTGCGCATTGAGCGCCGATACGGCGCTCTGGTACACCGCCGAGAACACCGGGCGGTCGTCGGCAAAGCGGACTTCCGTCTTGGCGGGGTGGACGTTGACGTCCACCAGGCC
>WQTL01000263.1 GCA_009786275.1 Bacillota bacterium
CAAATTCTCGTTCGGGGACGCGCTGAAAATCCTCTGGAACAACAAGCAGGTGCTGGTGATCGTGGGCGTGATGATCCTGTTCAACATGGCCAACAACCTCACCAACGGCGCGGGCGGGTACTACTTCCTCTTCGTGGTCGGGGATTCCAACCAGGAGGGCATGCTCAACCTGCTCAAGGGCGCGGCCAACGGCGTGGGCCTGTTCCTGTTCCCGCTCATCAGCAGCGGCTTTCAGAAATTCAAGGGCTTCGGGCGGGAGAAGGTTTACGCGGGCACGCTGCTGCTGCCCTGCCTGGGCTATATCGCCATGGCCGCCGTGACCTACACCGTCCCCGCGCAGAGCATCTTCATCCCCCTGGCGGCGGCCACCTTCGCGGTCTGCATCGGCTACGGCTCCATGTCCGTGATGCAGTCGGTCATGCTGGCGGACGGTGTGGACTACGGCGAATACGAGACCGGGCACCGCAACGAGGGCATCATCTTCTCGATGCTCACCATGCTCAGCAAGCTGGCCGGGGCGTTCTCGTCCCTGGCCACGATGATCACCTTCAGCGTGGTCAAGTTTGCCGGCGAGGACGCCGCGGAAGCCACCCCTTTGGCGCAGAAGGGCATCTCCTTCCTGATGTTCATCCTGCCGCCTGTGCTGTTGCTGCTGGCCTATGCGCTCTACAAGGGGGCGTATAAACTCACGCCCGAGCGCATGGAGCAGGTGAAGGCGGAGCTGGCGGCGCGGAAAGAGGCGGTGGGGGAAGCTGCGGAGGCCATATGAACATCGTCGTCGTGCGCCACGGGGAATCCGTGAACAACCTGCCCGATCCCTCCCAACATACGATTGACCCGGACTTAACAGAACGGGGTCTGGCCCAGGCGCGCCTGCTGGGCGGGCGCTGCGCCGGTATGCACATCGACGCGCTGCTGTCCAGCCCTTTGGCGCGCGCATTGCGCACCGTCAACGAGATATCCCTGCGCAAGGACAACATGCCCGTGCGGGTTCTGCACGAGCTGGTCGAAATCGGCACCGACTATACCACGCTTACGCACGCCGAGGCGCTGGAAATCTGCCCCGCCGTTTTGCCCTATGAGGCCGCGCCCGGGGCAGGGGATTACGGCGACGCCTGGGGCCTGGAAATACGCGACCCCTACTACGCGCTCAGCCGGGCCTACCGGGTGATCAGCCGGGTGCGGCAGACTTTCCCTCCCGACGCGACTGTGCTGCTGCTGGGCCACGGCGCGTTCAACCAGCGTTTGATCGCCGCCGCGCTGCGCTTCCCCTTCCCGCCGGACTTCATCTTCTCCCAGGAGAACACGGGCGTGAGCGTGGTCAGCTACCGCCCCGGCGAGAATGGCCGCGAGGTCACGCGCCTGGTGATGATGAACGACACCTCGCACCTGTACGGCACGCAATACGCCAGCGGCATCGCGCAATGCGTGGCGGCGAACTGGCCCCGATAGAGAAAACATGAACTATAAACGTACCGTTCACACCTGCTATCTTTCCACCGTCACCCAGGCGGTGCTCGTCAACATGCCGCCGCTGCTGTTCACCCTGCTGGCCCGGGATTACGGCCTGAACATGGAGCGCCTGGGGCGGCTGGTACTCATCAACTTTGTCACGCAGCTGACCGTGGACGCCCTGGCCGCCCGCCTGGCGGACCGGGTGGGCTACAGGCGCTGCCTGGTTGCCGCGCACCTGATGGCCGCGCTGGGTTTCGCGCTGTACGGCGCGCTCCCATCGCTATTGCCCGGGGAGCTGCTCTACGGCGGGCTGTGCTTCGCCACGGTGGTTTTCGCCTGCGGGGGCGGTTTGATTGAGGTGCTGGTGAGCCCCATCGTCAACCAGATCAGCGGGCACCTGGGTGCGGGCTCCATGACGCTGCTGCACTCCTTCTACTGCTGGGGGCAGGTGCTCACGGTGGTTATCACGACTTTGCTCCTGCGCGTTCTGCCGGGGGCGCGCTGGTATATCGTGCCGATTCTGTGGGTCGCCGTGCCCCTGGCGACCACCTACGGCTTCGCGGTCTCCCCCATGGCCGAGCCGCGCACGAGCGGCACCCCGTCCATCCCCCTGCCGCGGCTGCTGCGCAGCGGGCCCTTCTGGCTGGCTGTGGGGCTGATGGCCTTCGGCGGGGCCTCGGAGATCGCCATGGCGCAGTGGGCGTCCATGTTCGCCGAGCAGGGCCTGGGCGACAAGCTCCTGGGGGACCTGCTGGGGCCGTGCCTGTTCGCCGTGCTCATGGCGGTTGTGCGCATGTGCTACGGAAAATTCGAGAATAAAGTGCCGCTGGAGAAGCTTTTGCGCTGGAGCGCCGTCGTCTGCGTCGCCTGCTACCTCACGGCGGCGTTGAGCAAAAGCCCCATTCTGGCCCTTGCCGCCTGCGCGCTGACGGGGGCCTCCATCGCCCTGATGTGGCCCGGGATTCTGCACCGCAGCGCGGAACGTTTCCCCGGGGGTGGCACGGGGCTGTTCGGCATGCTGGCCCTGGGCGGGGACGTCGGGTGCTCGCTGGGGCCTTGGCTGCTGGGCTTCATCGGCGACAGGGCGGGCCTGAAGGCCGGCCTGCTGGCCGGTGCGGTGTTCCCGGCGGGGTTTTTGGGGTTGCTGCTGGCGGGGCGGGGGGACGAAAATGTAGAGACGCACGGCAGTGCGTCTCCCCGATAAAAAAATATTTTGACGGAGATTTGGCGGAGACACACCGCCGTGCGGTTGTTGACCTGAGACACACCGCCGTGCGTCTCTACTTCTTGCCCCTGAGCATCTGCCCCAGCAACCCCTTCTTCTTCGGCACCGGCTTGTCCTCGTAGTCATCCAGGAAAATTTCTTTGCCCTGGTTCGCGGAATCCACCGCCGCCAGGGCGAACTTGAGCACCTCGCGGCCCTGCTCGCCGGAAAGGGTGGGCTCGTGGCCGTGGGCCACGGCGTCGACAAAATCGCGGGTGGAGGCCTCGAAGGAATCCGCCCAGTCGTGCTTCATGTCCCAGAACTCCGTGAGCTTGCCGTCGCGGTACATCACCACTGGGGCGACCTCCGGCATCATCGTGGCGGTGCAGCGGGTGATCCAGAGCACCCCGCGCGAGCCGGTGATCTCCACGCGCTCGTCGCAGGTGTAGTACTTGCTCTGCACGTACATCTCGTCCGACTGCATGATGTCCCACACGCCGTAGAGGGGCCTGTCGCCCTTGTGCTTCCACATCACCGCGGCGGGGGAATCGTTGTAGATGCCGGGGATGATCTGGGTTTTGTCGATCCACGCGATCACTTTTTCGACTTCGCCGAGCATATAGAGGATCACGGAGAACTTGTGGTAGCCGTCGTCGAACACTGTGGGCCCGCCGCCGGAAAGCGACTGGTTGAATCGCCACAGCCAGCTCTTCGGGTCGATCTCCCAGCCGGTTTTGTTGAGCTCCTCCTCCTCGGGCGCGCTGCCGCGTTTGACCTTCATATCGATGGGCACGTTCTTCGAGTGCAGGCCCGCGTTGTTCATCTTCAGGCGGATGCCCGCCGGCGTGCCGATCTCGCCGTCCTCGAGGAGCTTTTTCGCGAAGCGGTAGGGCGGGTAGAAGATGAAGTTCTCCGAGACCTTGAGCCGCACGTTGTTGTCCTTCGCGGCTTGGATCATGGTGTCGCACTGTTCCAGGTTCATGGCCATGGGCTTTTGCACGGCCACGTGCTTGCCCGCTTGGCAGGCCTTTACGGTGTATTCGCAGTGCAGGTGGTGCGGGATGAGCAGCTCCACGCCGGCCACCTCCGGGTCGGCCAGGACCTCCTCGAAGGTGCCATAGACCTTCGGTACGCCGTGCTCCCTGGCGAATTTTTCGGCGGCGGATTTGCTGATATCCTGCACACCCCAGAGCTCCCCGTCTGGGTTGTCCCTGTAGCCCGCCACGTGCAGCGTCGCGATGCGGCCGCAGCCGACGAGGACGAATTTGAGTTTGTTCACACCAGTTCCTCCTTGATCTGTTCTTCGTAAACCGCCCGCTTCTCCTCCATATACGCCGGGATGGGCACATCCCACCAGCCGAAGGCCTTGCCGCCGGAATCCGGGTGCTCGCGGCACACGTTCACGTGGATCAGCGCGGGCTTGTTCAGGGCCACGGCCTCGTTCAGCGCGGCCCGCACCCCGGCAAGCGTGTTTTCACGGTACGCCTTGATCCCGAAGGCCTGCGCGATCATCGCGAAGTCGGGGCTGTAGGCCAGGCCGTCGGGCGTGGTGAAATCGTTGCCGAAGGCCTTGTCCGCGCCCAGGGCGTCGATTTGCAGGTCCTTGATGGCCATCCAGCCGCTGTTGTCCGCCAGCAGGACCACCACGGGGATGTCGTACTGCGCCATGGTGGAAAGCTCCTGCATGGTCATCAGGAAGTCGCCGTCGCCCAGGAAGGCCACGACGGGGCGGTCCGGCGCGGCGAGCTTCGCGCCCATGGCGGCGGGCACGGCCCAGCCCATGGTGGAGAACCCGCCCGTGGTCAGGTTGCAGTTGGCCTTCGGGTAGCAGTACTCCTGGAACAGC
>WQTL01000264.1 GCA_009786275.1 Bacillota bacterium
GTAACCACCCGGCCCCGCGGCGTGCGGCCCAGGAAGCCGATCTGCATCAGGTACGGCTCGTACACGTCCTCGATGGTGACGGATTCCTCGCCCACGGCGGCGGCGATGGTTTCCAGGCCCACGGGGCCGCCGTTGTACTGCGTGATCATCACCTGTAACAGACGGCGGTCGATCAAATCCAGGCCCAGCTCGTCGATGTCCATGCTGCGCAGGGCCGTCTGCGCGCTGTGCAGGGTGATCGCGCCCGCACCCGCCACCTGCGCGAAATCCCGCGCGCGCTTGAGCAACCGGTTGGCGATGCGCGGCGTCCCCCGGGAGCGCGAGGCCAATTCAAGCGCCCCGTCGGCCTCAATGGCGATGCCCAGTATGCCCGCGCTGCGCGTGACGATTTCGCCGAGCTGTTCGGGGGTGTACAATTCCAGGCGGAATACGATGCCGAAGCGGTCGCGTAATGGAGCGCTCAACTGTCCGGCTCTCGTTGTTGCTCCCACCAGTGTAAAATGCGGCAGGTCGAGCCGGATGGACCGCGCGGAGGGCCCCTTGCCGATGATGATGTCCAGCACGAAGTCCTCCATGGCGGGGTAGAGCACCTCCTCCACCGCCCGGGAGAGCCGGTGGATCTCGTCGATGAAGAGCACGTCGCCCTCGTTCAGGTTAGTCAGCAGGGCGGCGAGATCCCCGGGCTTTTCGATGGCGGGGCCCGAGGTCACGCGGAAATTGACCCCCAGCTCGTTGGCGACGATGCCCGCCAAGGTGGTCTTCCCCAGGCCGGGCGGCCCGTAGAGCAGCACGTGGTCCAGGGCCTCGCCCCGCTGCCGCGCCGCCGCGATGAAGATGGCCAGGTTCTCCTTGGCCTTGTCCTGCCCGATGTACTCCCGCAGGAATTTGGGCCGCAGCGAAAGCTCGATGTCGGCGTCCTGCTGGGTGAGTTCGGGGGTGAGGGGGCGGTTGTCGTCCATCTTATGCTCCTTTGGTCAAGGCCTGCCTGGCCTGGATTTTTTCTATGGCGTCCAGTATATTGCGGCGGCGCAGCAGGTCGTTGACGAACAGTTCATTGCAAACGGCGTATTCCCGCAAAAGCAACGGAATATCCTCTCCGTTTCCCAGCTCGCCCAACACGCGCGCCGCGAAGAAGAGAATCTCCCAGTCCCCTTCTTTTTTGTGTGACAGTGCTTCGCGCGCCAGCGGCAGCGCGCGCGGGCTGCAGTTGCGCATCAGCCACAGCAGCGCCACACCGCTTTCAAAATCGCGACACTCGTATTTCCCTTCCTCAAATTCCTGCGCGGCAAGGGAATATACCGCGTCTTCCCGCAGCCGCCCGTCGCCGTCCAGCAGCGCGCCGTCGCGCCACAGCTCCAACCGGGCCCAGTCGCCATATTCCAGAGGGCGCGGGTGAATACGGCCCGCCAGCTTGCGTATGCGGATGTTCTGGCACACCGCCTCGACATAGCCGCCCCACATCTCGATGCGAAAATGATAATGCGGTTTGCCGAGCTCCGCCTCGATTTGCGCCAACAGGGCACTGCGCAAAAATCGTCCGTAGCTGAAATTCGGAGGAAAAGCGCGGCGCTCATCATGCCAGTAACTGCATTTGCGGAAGATGATCTGAAAGGTGAAGCGTTCCGCCTGCGCCTGGCATTGCGCCCGGCGCTCCTCATGCGTGCCCTTGCATTTGTCATAGAAAAGGCCGTGGTCCTCGTTGCTTTCAAGCGTCAGCACCATATCCGCGCCCTGTGGGTGGATATCCTTGACCTCGCTGTCATGGAAATAATCCTGGTACAAATAATACGCAATCGCCCTGTCGTCTGGGCAAGGGATGTCGTGCCCAAAAGTCATCTTATGCTCCTTTGTCGTACACCATCGGCGTGTAAATAAACCCGTCCTGGTTCTGTTCCGCATCCGTGGGCCTGAACCCATACTTCAAATAAAATCCCAGCGCGTATCTTGAGGAATTCAGCGTAATCCGCCGCGCGCCCATGTGCCGGATGATCGCGTCCATCAACCCTGTCGCGATGCCCCGGCGGCGCCACGCGCCGTCCACATACAGCTTGCGGATGTGGCAGCCGTCGCGCTCGCAGACCATGCCGACGACGCGTTCCCCGGCCACGGCCACGAACATCGCCCACCTGCCCTCCAGGTAGGCCTGTATCTGTTCCTCGCTGTCCCTGTGCAGCCCCAGGCGCTCGCGGGCCGGCGGGCCGAAGCCGGGCAGGACGTATGCCTCGAAGATTCTCTGCGCGAAATCGAGGGCCGGGCGCACGTCCCCGGGCCATGCCGGGCGGATGGTGACAGGCACCGTGTACGCCATGGGCGTCCAGATCGCGCCGTGCCTGTGCTGCTCCGCGTCCGTGGGGACGAAGCCATAGTTCAGGTAGAACGGCACGCCGTGGGACGAGGAGCCCAGCGTGAGCTCCGGCGCGCCCATGGCCGCGATGAGGGCGTCCATCAGCGCCGTCGCGACGCCCCGCCGGTGATACGCGGGGTCGACATACAGGAGAGAGATTTTGTCCGCCCTGCGCGCGCCGGCCGCCGCCATGCCAATGAGCTTTCCGCCGTCCCGGGCGACGAACATCGGGGTTTTGCCGGATTCGTAGCCGCGAATGGCCTCTTTTTCCTTGAGGGTTTTGCGGAAATGCCTGACGGCCTTGCGCGTGTACAGCGGCGCGGAGTGGAGCATGAACACGCGCAGCGCCAGGGCCAGCGCCGGGCGCACGTCCTCGCGCCACGCCGGGCGGACGGTGATGTTGTGCATATTGCTACCTCGAGAGATTCTTCAGCGCCAGGCGAATTTTCTCCTGCGTGGTCAGCGCCTCGTCCAGGCCCTTGAGCGCAAGCATGGTCTCCGCCTGCTGGTAGCCAAGGGCCAACAGGGCCGCAAGCGCTTCATTATCGGGCAGGGCGATGCCCTCGAACGTCGCGCCGGCGCTTTTTATGCCCGCGTTGCCTCCGTAAACCTGTAATTTGTCCTTGAGCTCCAGGGCGATGCGCTCGGCGAGCTTTTTGCCCACGCCCTGCGCCCGGGTGATGGACTTGACGTCCCCGGCGGCGACAAAATACCCAAGCTGCTCCGGTGAAAACGCCGAAAGCACCGCCAAGGCCGCCTTGGGCCCCACCCCCGTGACGCCGATGAGCTGCCGGAAACACGCCAGCTCCGCCGTTGTGCCGAAGCCGAAGAGCTCCAGGGCGTCCTCGCGGACATTCAAATGCGTATACAATGTGGCCCGTTTGCCCGTATGCAGCTCCCGCAGGGTGTTCGCCGTGGCGGCGCAGGCGAAGGCCACCCCGCCGCATTCCAGGGCGAGCATGGCTTCGTCGATGTGCACAACGGTGCCGGTGAGGGAATAGAACATGGTGCCTCCAATGCGCAATTTAAAATTTATATTCCATCATGCTCTCCGCGGCCTCGAACCCGAAGGCCCGGTACAGCGGCCTGCCCTGTTCGCTGGCATGCAGCAGGATGGCATGGCAGCCGGCGGCCCGGGCCTCGTCCGCCAGGAGCCGCAGAATCTCCCCCGCGAGGCCTTGATTCCGGTGCGGCGGATAGGTGAACATGTTGCCGATATAGGCCGCCCTGCCGTTCGGGCGGCGGGCCGTGGGTGGCAGGCGGTAAAAGCTGATGCTGCCCGTGGCGGCGATTTCATTGCCGGTTTCCGCCAGCCATTGGACGAACGTGCCGTCAGGTAAGCCTTCCGACAAAAATTCGCGGTAGTTCCCCAGCGCCTCGCGGCCCTTGTCGTCCAGGGGGCCGAAGCAATCCATGAAATCCGCGCGCAGTTGGAGCAGGGCGCCGATGTCGCGCGACGAAGCCTTACGGAAGGTGTAGGTCATGCGCACCTCACGCAACCTTCTTGCGGATGAACATGCCGTCCCGCAGCAGGAACATCTCCATCTCGTCGTAGTACTCGATGCCCAGCGCGCGCCGGGCCCCTACCGGCACGTTGATGCGGCCCAGGGCGTCGATGCGGCGGGCGTGGCTGTCCGCATCGGCGGGACGGATCAGCAGGCCGTCAGCCAGTGTGGCCAGCTCGATGCGGCTGTCCTTTTCCAGGCCCAGCTCCTTGCGGTACTCCTTGGGCACCAGGATGCGCCCGAGGTTGTCCACGCGGCGCACCATGCCGCGCAGGTCGGTCTTTTGGATGTCTGCGAATGATTTGATCATTGGGTTTCCCTCCACATCAGTTTATAAAAGCTATTTCATGAAACGCATCAGTGAGCCCGCGCTATGCGCGTGGCAAATGGCAATCGCCAGGGCGTCGGCCACGTCGTCGGGCTTGGGGGCCGCGTTCAGGCACAGCAGGAGCTTGACCATGTCCTGCACCTGGCGCTTTTCCGCGCGGCCGTAGCCTACCACGCTCTGCTTGACCTGCAGCGGGGTGTACTCGTACACCGGCACGCCCGCCTGCGCCGCCGCCAGGAGAATCACCCCCCGGGCCTGCGCGACGTCGATGGCGGTGGTCGTGTTGGTGTTGAAGAACAGCTTCTCGATGGCCATGGCGGCGGGCCGG